>CAIXTG010000226.1 GCA_903922325.1 uncultured Actinomycetes bacterium | reverse complement strand
CATTTAAGGATGCAGTCGTCTGGCGTGAAGGTCAGGAAGAGGAAGTTCTTCGTAAGGTACGTGACGTTCTAAATGCAGATCCTAATCCACTGTTAAAGATGGCTAAGAATTTCCGTGCGAGCGATAACTCCAAAGCCGGCAAGGCCAAACTACAGGGCTCTTTGTCTGATGTAGTTGATGCCGCGACCAAGGCACTAATTGGCGGAAATGCTTCTGACGCCTTAGGTGATAGTTTTGAAATTCTTGCCACTGAGGAAACTCCTGAGCCACCAAGAAGTAGCGATACTGCAGTTCTTCAGAAAATTATTCGCCTAATTCCCCAGTTTAATTCTGACATTATTCTAGAAGTTAAGGATCAGATTACTGACACAAGTTGGCTTCGAGTCAGGCAGGATGCTGACAGCCAAAAATGGGTGATCACGATTAATCGAGAGCATCCATTTATGAAGTCTTTCACGGTTGCCGATTCTGATTCACTTGAACCGGTTTTGCGTATAGCACTTGCTATCGGAATAGCTGAGATTCAAGGGCTAAATTCTGGATTTGATACGGCCGGTTTCTTGCGACTAAGCATCAACGATTTATTACGTAATTACCTCTCATCAAGATCAGATGTCGATATGACTTTTGAAGAAGATGATTAGGACTGGTGGCGAGTTTCAAGAGTTTGTCGAAAGACAAAGACTTGACAGTGCTTCAACTGAGAAATTAGAGCGTATAACTGCCAAGATTCTTGACCGCACTGAACTTCTATTTGGTGGCTTGAGTTCTAATTGCCAACTAGTTATCGGTGAAGTTCAAAGTGGTAAGACGATGTCATTTACTGCTCTTATTGCCCTTGCGCATGAAAATGGTTTCCCGTTAGTAGTTGTCCTCGCTGGAACCAAAGATCAATTGCTTTTGCAAACTTCTGACAGACTTATGAAAGATCTACGGGCTGACGGTAATGGTGGTGCGAATCCTTGGGTCATGTTTGTGAAACCGAAAAAACGTGAACATTCAGCTAACCTGAGTAACCTACAGAGGGCACTAAGCATCTGGCGTGAGGAAGACGCACCAGAATCGTTTAAGCCGACTGCCGTTATTACAATTCTTAAGAATCGAACCTCAATCGATGCAGCTACGGCGCTAATTGAGAGTTTGCGCTCGAAAATAGATTTAAATGAATATCCGGTTCTCATTATCGACGATGAGGGTGATCAAGCTGGCCTAAATTTAAGTTGGGCTACCGGCGAAGAATCAACTATCTATTCAGCAATTGGACGCTTGCGCCGTTCACTAAAGCGCCACAGTTACGTGATGTATACGGCAACTCCGCAAGGTCCGCTTCTGGTGAACATTGAAGACACCCTCTCCCCCAAATTTGTTACTTTGCTTGAATCAGGCCCAGATTATTTGGGAGGTAATGAGCTTTTCAATAATTATCATGAGTTCACAAAAGTGATTCCAGATGTTGAGTCGACACAGGTTTTTGATGTTTCTCCTATTGCGCCAATCCCAAATAGTTTGAAGCAATCTATAGCTTATTACTTAATTGCTCTTTATGTGGCCCAGAATCGTAGCTACCCCAAGCCGATTAGCATGCTTATCCATCCATCGGCTCAGATGCTTTTGCATAATAAATATGATAGTTGGGTTACCAGTGTTTTATCTTCTTGGGAAACTATTCTTAGAGAACCTGATGAGTATGTATACGAGAGAGAGAAGAAAAGTTATTTTGAACCAGCAGTCGCGGAACTCAGGCGGACTTGTAAATTGGGTCGTGATTGGGATCTTGACGCGGCTTTGAAAGAGATTAGATGGTGGATCTCAAAAATCGAAGTTCGAGTCGT
>CAIXTG010000225.1 GCA_903922325.1 uncultured Actinomycetes bacterium | reverse complement strand
TAATTGATAAGTGAAAACGTCAACCACGTTATCTAGAACTAAAACAATATCTTCCTTAAGATTTGCAATAGCTTGAAAAATTGAAGTAACTGTTTTTGCTTCTAAATCTGGTGCGAAATTCGGAAACTCCTGGCGGATCGCACTTATTAAATATTCAGCTAGCCCGACTGAACTATCCGTGTCTGACATCGTGTACCAAACAACTTTTTTCTTACTTTGTTTCGCCCACTCAGCAATCAGCGAAGTTTTTCCATATCCAGCCGGTGCCACCACCATCGTGTAGCCCGGCGCTCGATCATCAATTAACTCAAATAGGTGGTGCCGCGAGAGGAAATTAGCTGGTAATTCAGGCGGGCGAATTCGCGAAAGGGTGATATCTGAATCGAGCTCGCTCATAAGGAAAGGGTTACTTAGATGGGCGAGAATTACTATCTCTAACCCCTAAATTAGTGAGGTTAGGTACTAAATAACCCCTTGATCTAACCCTGCCGCACGCTTGGCCGCAATGATTACCGGGCGGCCATTCTCAAGCAGATGCACGCTGATGCGATCATCAAAAGCGCTGCGCAGCTCGGGTGAGTGAATAACCGATTGTGATTCACCATCTAATAGCACTCGGCCACTTTGCATAATAATTATTCGCTCTGCATACATCGCGCCCAATGTGATGTCGTGCATTGTTGAAATAATGGTTACCCCAGTTGCTTTAATCTCTTCAACTTTGTTTAGTACTGCAATCTGATGATGAAGATCAAGAGCACTTGTTGGTTCATCGAGCAACATTACTTCGGGTTCTTGAACTAGAGCGCGCGCGATTAACACACGTTGCATCTCGCCACCTGAAAGTGTGTTTACCGATTGGCTTTGCATGCCAAGTAACTGCGTAGCTTCTAACATCTCGTGAACGATGTTGCGACTGTGCGCGCTTTCTTTACCCCAGCCATCTAGCTTCGCGCGACCTAACATCACATATTCAGCCACGCTCATTGCTGCTGGAATAGATGGGCGCTGCGGAACAAATGCAATATTTAAAGATTTGTTCTTAGCAATTTCTCGACCGTTATATTTAATCGATCCGGAATAAGGTTGCATGCCCAGCATTGTGCGCAAGAGCGTTGTTTTGCCGGCGCCATTTGGACCAACCAAACAACTCCAAGTGCCTTCGGGAATATCTAAATTAATTGATTGCAATACTTCAGCGTTATCAAAACGAACTGAGAGATTTTCGATATTAATCACTGGCTACCTCGATTGCGTGCTCGTAGGACGAAAAGAAAGAATGGAGCGCCAACAAAGGCAGTAATGACGCCGATCGGTAGCTCTGCCGGGGATAGCAACGTGCGTGCTCCGAGGTCGGCAATTACTAGGAATGCAGCTCCAACAAAAGCGATTGAAAGTAACGAACGGTTTGTGGCCCGCTTGGTTAAACCTCGAACTAAGTGCGGAACCACGATTCCCACGAATCCGATTAAGCCACTTGCGGAAACGGCAGTTGCAGTAGCCAGAGTCGCGGCAGCAACGGCAATCAGGCGGATTTTCTGCGGTGAAACCCCTAACGAATAAGCCTCTTCATCACTTAGCATCAGGGCATCAAGTACTTTGGAAATACGGATTAATACGAAGAGCGCGATCAAAATATAGAAGCCAGCCCACTTAACTACATCCCAATTGGCAACAGTTAGTTCGCCCAAAATCCAGGAATACACCGGACGCAAAGCTGCGCTATTTCGCTGTTGCAAATAAGTTTGGAACGCAGTTGCAAAAGAACCAACAGCGATACCTGCTAATAACAAAGTACTTGGGTCAGCAAATAGCCTGCCGGCAACTAGGAAAGTTGCAGCAACAGCTAGCACGCCACCTAAGAATGCAAAGATTGGCAAGAGCGCATGCAGGTCGCCACCACCATTAGTGATCGCGATCGTTGCACCCAAGCCAGCCCCAGATGCTGCACCAAGTAAATATGGATCAGCTAATGGATTTCTAAATACACTTTGGTAAACCGCACCACTTGTCGCAAGGGCTGCACCAACTAGAGCACCCAACACAACTCGAGGCAAACGCAATTCAAGTAACAAAGTGCGATCTTCATTTTCAAGGCCGTTAGGTAGCCCCAACAAAGTTTTAATGATTGAACCGAAATTTAAGTTAACTGGGCCAAAGCCCACGCCAAGCAAACAAGCAATCAGCAACGCCACGGCAGCGCTGGCAGTAATCTGCCAACGCCACACGCGATCGATCTGATTCTTTTTCATTTGTTTACTTCTTCACCTTTGACAATGAGGCAGCAACATAGCGATAGAAATCAACAAGTCGTGGCCCCCATCTTGAAGGAATGTCATTTGGTAGCGCAAATACATTCTTCTTGGTAACAGCAGTTATGCCAGACCAACCAGCGCGCGCCTTTACCGTAGCTGCACTTTCGCCATATTCGGCATCTGCCAAGAAAATAACATCTGGATCAGTCTTTAATAAATATTCAGCCGATAGTTGCGGATAGCCATAAGAATCAGCCCCAGCAGCCTTATCTGCGATGTTAATCAGGCCAAAGTCCTTATAGACCTTGCCGATGAAAGTATCGGAAGTAACTGAATAAAGCGTGTTGTCGAGCTCATGGAAGAAAGTTATCTTGACGGTTTTTTTGGTTCGGTTGATAATCGATTTGATTAGCGCTGCCATTTTGAAAGTTAATTTCTTGGCCTCTGATGTGTGATCAGTTACTGCGCCAAGCACTTCAATTTCTTTATATGCCTGGGCTAAGTTCTCTGGTGCCTGTTCCATCAATACCGGGATCTTTAATTTCTCGAGTGCTTCTTTGACTACCAAAGATTTCATAGCATCAACGGACAGAACTACCAGATCTGGTTTTAGCGCTGCGATTGCTTCAACATTTGGCTCAAATGCACTCAGCTCAGTAATCGGAGCCGACTTGGGAAAATTCGAAAGTGAGTCAACAGCCAAAACTTGTTTGCCGGCGCCGATTTCAAATAGTGATTCAGTCGCACTTGGCGAAAGGGAAATAATACGAGTTGGTTTTTTAGCAATTGTTGTTGAGTATCCACCAGATGAAATAATCAATGGATATTTTGTTGCCGTAGATGCTGCGTTAACTGGTGCCAGTGGGGCAAGTAATAACACTGTGACCAAGAGTGCAGTCGGTCGAGTAAACCTTTTAAACATAAAAATACTCCCTCAAGACATTTGAGGGAGAAAGGGGGCAATTAAACGAAAAGTTCCGCGTAAAGGCCCAACCTTCCTCCGAGGTTGGATAACACTTTCGGCGTCACGCCAGGCGACCTGGCTTAGATCTTTCGACCTTTACAGTTGCGGGACAGCACCGGAATCAAACCGGATTTCGCTAAACGCAACGCCACATGATTTCTACGGCTAGCCGCTTGGATCAAGTGCGCTGAACTTATCACGGCCTATCGCAAGTGGCTATGAAGGTGCGTTTTCTTCGGAATTTCGCGCTTAAACCCCACGCTGTGACTCGATAAATCGCCTCAAAAACAATCTTTTTCGACATCTTGCTAACGCCATATTTGCGTTCAATAAATGTAATTGGCGATTCCAAGATCTCGCCACCTAATTGAGCCATTCGCATGGTCATCTCAATTTGAAAGCAGTAGCCCTCGCTCTTAACAGATTCCAGATCAATCTGAATAAGTTTTTCGGTGCGATAAATACGAAATCCCGCAGTCATATCTTTTACTTTGCCGCCAAGCAACAACTTGGCATAAACATTGGCTGACCTTGATAGCCATTGCCGGCGACGAGCCCAGTTCTCAACTGCGCCACCTGTAACCCATCGAGAGCCAATTACTAAATCTGGTTGCTTCTCTTGAATTGCTGTCATCAACGAAAGTAGATCGCTAACTTGGTGTGACCCATCTGCATCCATTTCGATTAAATATTTATAGCCACGATCCTCACCATATTTGAAGCCAGCTTTATACGCGCTGCCTAAACCTAATTTTTTCTTTCGCTCGACAACAACAATGCGGCCACTTTCTAGGCCAAGTGCGCGACAAGCATCGGCCGTGCCATCTGGTGAACCATCATCGACAATTAAAATATCGAGATTTAGTTCGAGCAATTGAGGTAATAAAACGCCAATACTAGTTATCTCGTTATAGGTGGGAACGATTACTAAATAATCGCGATTCATCTAACTGCAGCCCCGCAAGTATTAGTGAGTTAACGTAACTTTAGAAAGGCCAACCGGTGCATCTGGATCAAAACCAGATTTCTTAGCAAATTCGAGTGAGAATCTTTGAAGTGAGATGGCATCGACAATGGTAGATTCCATTTCATCACGGCAATTAGAGCCGGCAATAACTATGTCGCCAGCCTCAGGTGAGCCACCGTTGCCGACCCAGAAGATGCGCCCAGTTATCGCACGAATGCGCGTAGTTGCCTCAGAGATTGAGTTAAGTGGTAATTGTGCTGGCGCCAAAATAAATACTTGGGTTTGAGGAGTTAGCGCCGAAATTGGACCATGTAAATAATCAGCAGTTGAAAGTCCTTGTACCGAAACTTTGCAGGTCTCTTGAATCTTAAGGGCGGCTTCGCGAGCGTTTGGATATGCAAAGCCACGACCAAGAACCACAGTTTCATTTTCTCGGCTGCAGGCATCAACCGCTTGGCTTACCAAAGATGCGTTGCTAACTAACTTTTCTGCTTCGGCAATTAGTGATTCACCATTAATCGGCAACTTGGCCCAAGTTGCAACCAGTAAATATGAAGTTAAAAGTTGAGCGGAATAACTCTTAGTTGCAGCAACTGCTAATTCAGCTCCAGCTTGTAAATCTAAGTGATGATCGGCAGCCTTTGCCAGCGGTGAATTAGCATCATTGGTTAATGAAATTAGCTTTGCCCCAGCGCTCTTAGCAGATTTAGCAAACGCAACGAGGTCTGGTGATTGACCGCTTTGGCTAAGTGCAACAACTAGAACGCCGTCATAGTGCAGCTTGGCATCATAAATTGTTACCGAAGATGGCGAAGTTAATCCGCAGGGCAGGCCAAGTTTGGTTTCAACTAAATATTTTAAGAAGTGAGCAGCGTTATCTGAGGTGCCACGGGCCAAGATTAAAACTGATGAGATTTTGTTGGTACTTAAAATATCTTTGATTGGCTCAAGAGCAGCAAGATTGCTCAAGATACGGCGGAAAACCTTTGGGGTCTCTGCGATCTCCGAGGCCATTACGGCGCCTAATGACTCATTTGCCATATTCATGGGGCTATCTTCCCACAGTCTTTAGCGTGCTTCCATTACCTCTTTTAAGCGCACCAAAGTCTTAGCTACGACTAATTGAGTCCAGGGATAAGCCTTACGAAACTTAAGCCAGCTCTGTGAAATGGATTTACGGCCATCAAATGATTCGGTGACTTCGCATTGATTTGGGCTGATTTCACGTATTTCATAACGCCAGCGCCAGCGACCTAAATGGCGCCAAGCAATTAACTTATTCTCTTCAAACTCAACAACCGTATTCATAATTCGGTAGTCAATTCCAAGGTGCATGGCCATTCCGAACTTTGCACCCAGAGACAAGCGCTCTGGCCCGCTAATGTTATTTTGAATGGTGTTGGAACCATCAATATCTTTATGCCGAGCAGGATTTGCCAACAAATCAAAGATTTTTGCGGCCGGTGCATCAATAACAATTCGAGCGGATTTGATCTTGGGGTTGCCCGTCTCGAAAATCTCAGCTCGAACTTTGTCGCCTTCAGCCATCATTATCTTTGCCTCTCTAATAGCATCGCCTAATGCTAATACTTCTGCCTCCTAGTGAGAAGAAGAAATCAGCAACTAGCTCAGAGAAATTCGATTTAAGTTCACTTGCCTTCGCAGCTGAATTATCTGACTCTCGGATTCAAGCAACCGCTAACCACGTCACATCACAAACTTCGCCAGCTATCGAAATCTATGATGGCGTTCTCTATCAAGGGCTGAACTGGAAAACTCTTTCAGCTGCCGAACAAAAAAGAGCTAACTCTAAAGTGCTAATAGTTTCAGCGGTCTTTGGCTTAGTTAAACCACTGGATCAGATATTTAGCTATAAAGAAAAATTTGATAATAAGTTATGGCGCGATTCGATTGCCCAAGTAGTAGCAAAGTTTTCGGATGAATTAATTATTGACTGTCGCTCTTCAACATATAAAGGTGTTTGGCCGATAAATTCAGCAAACACAATTGAGGTGCGGGTTTTTCAAGTTGTCGCAGGCGAACGAAAAGTGATCACTCATATGTCTAAGAAATATCGCGGCGAACTAACTAGACATTTGCTAACCCAAGCCACTGACCCAATCACGCCGGCCGAAGTGCAACGAATGGCTGCTCAGTTATTTGAGTGCGAGCTCCACCCGCCTGCCGATGCTCAGCCATGGGCGCTTGATCTACTGATTTCTTAAGGGCAAAGTAGGCGAGATACAATCGCGCCATGGATTTGCACAAGGTCATTTTGTATTACGGCTTCACGCCGATATCTGACCCTGCCGCCGTTAAGTTATGGCAGCGCACTCTTTGCGAATCACTTGGCTTAACTGGTCGAATCATTATCTCTAAGCACGGCATTAATGGCACTTTAGGTGGCGAGATTGAAGCACTTCGCACCTACGTTAAGAAGACTAAGAAGTACGACGGTTTTCGCAAAGTAGATTTCAAGTGGTCAGCCGGCGATGGCACCGAATTTCCTAAGCTATCGGTAAAAGTTCGTAAAGAGCTAGTCGCTTTTGGTCATCCTGATGAAATTAAAGTTGATGAAAATGGCGTAGTTGGTGGCGGAATTCATTTGCGTCCAGAACAAGTTAATGAATTAGTAGCAGAACGCGGCGATGAGGTTGTTTTCTTTGACGGACGAAATGCTTTTGAAGCCAAGATCGGCAAGTTTCGAAATGCGATCGTTCCTGATGTTGAAACTTCGCGCGACTTTGTAGCAGAGATCGAGAGTGGCAAATATGACCACTTGAAAGATAAGCCGATTGTTACTTATTGCACCGGTGGAATCCGCTGCGAAGTTCTATCTGCAGTTATGAAGACTCGTGGCTTTGAAGAGGTTTACCAAGTTAAGGGCGGCATTGTTCGCTACGGTAACAAGTACGGTGATGACGGCCTATGGGATGGCTCGCTCTACGTATTCGACGATCGCATGGCAATGGATTTCTCTTCTAAGGCAAAAACAATTGGTGAATGCGAATCTTGCGCAGCGCCAACTAAAATCTTTGTTAATTGCTCAAATATCGCCTGTCATAAGCTGGTTTTGCTCTGTGAGGCATGCGCTGCAAAAGATCGCTCAAATGGCTGCGAGCATGACTTATCGAAAAAGCGCGATTCTTCGTTAATCGGCTAAAGCAATAACTTGGCTGAGTAATGACCGAGTTCAAAACTGAAGTAATTAAGCAGTTAAAGCGCGAACTACCCAAGCGGGGTAATCACAAGAAAGCCATCGGGGCCCAGGCTTATATGAAAGATATTGCGCCTTTCTTAGGTGTGATGACACCAGAGCGCCGATCGCTAGTTAAATCAATCCTTAGTGAATTGCCGGTACCCACCTCTGATGAATTAGCTGCAACTGTTCGCGCGCTTTGGAAGTTAGAAGAACGTGAGTACCAATACGCAGCCAACGATATTCTCGGCAAATACCACATGCAGCTAGATAAGAAGTTCCTGGCAGATCATTGCGAGTACCTGATAAAAACTAAGTCGTGGTGGGACACAGTTGATGGTTTAGGAAGCGCAGTTGTTTCACCTCTAACTATGAAATACCCCACCGAATCTCTTATGCGAAAGTGGAATAAGAGTTCTGATATTTGGTTAGTGCGCGCTTCTATCCAACACCAGCGTGGCCGCAAATATGAGACAGATATTGATCTGCTCTTTGAACTATGCTCGCCACACGTGGCGGATAAAGAATTCTTCATCGCAAAAGCAATTGGGTGGGCACTTCGAGATTTATCGCGCATAGATAATCGCGAGGTTCTTAGATTTTTAGCCGAACATCCAGATCTAAATTCAGTTGCAGTTCGTGAGGCAAAGAAACTTAAGAAGTAACTGCATCGCGAATCATACGGATATAGAACTTATTTGCGACCCTAGTACTTGGTTTTGGCTCGCCCATCGCAACAAATCCTAATTTTTCATAAGCTGCAATTGCCGGAAAGTTATCTTCCCAAACGCCTAACCCTTGGCGCTGCCAGCCCTTAACTTGTGCATGTTTATCAACAAATTTCATCATGGCTTTTAAAAGCCCAACTCCGCGATGCTCCGGAGAACTCCAACAGCCGCCGACCCAGGCAGTTGCACCAAAGTCACCAACTAGATTTTCTACAGTCATTATTGCGCTATCAACACCATCGGCTGAAGCCACTATGTAATTGAGTTTTTCAAACTTAGCTCGCCACTGCGCTTCGGTTTCCGCCCTTTCAGTTTCTAAATTTCCGCCGAAAGCATGAGCGCTATCTCTCAGCGATGCTAAACGTAATTCTCTAGCTCGAGTCCACTGCTCAGCAGTTAGCAGTTCGACGTGGATTTGAGTCATGAACGAAGCATAAACCCTCGCGTGGCACCCGAGTAGAATCACTCAGTGATGGCCAACTGGACTAATGCGATAATCAAGCATCGCTTTAAAGTTCTAATCCTTTGGCTCATTGTGATTTTTTTCGGCAGCTTTGCCGCTACAAATTTGAATCAACATCTGACGACTTCGCTCACTGTGCCAACAAGTGACTCAGCTAAAGCGCAGGAAATACTGCTCAAGAATTTCGGTGAAAATCTCGAAGGCAGTTTCACAATTTTCTATAAATTCAAGCAAGCCAGCGATCCTGAAATTGCAGACTTCAAGTTAAAGATCTCTGAAGCAGTCGCTGAGATTCCTACCGCTCGAATCACGCAAATTAGGGCGGTCTCAGGCGTGCTCTTTGCCAGCGTTACTACCAATTACTCACTTATCGAGGCTGCGAAATACACCGATGAGCTGCGTCAATCGCTAGCAAAACAAGGGTTGCCCGTGGCAATGGTTACCGGGCCACCGGCCATAAATAGCGATGTATCGCCCGTTTTGGATCAAGATCTACGACGAGGTCAATTGATCGCGATTACTTTGGCACTTCTCTTGTTACTCCTTGTTTTAGGCCTTTCTTGGGCTGTTTTAATCCCCTTTATCTTTGCGGCAGCGACTATTTCACTCTCTATATCTTTGATCTATTTAATTGCCCAGCAATTCTTAATGGTTCTCTATCTACCCAATATCGTTGAATTAATTGGGCTCGGTCTAGCAATCGATTACTCACTCTTAATTCTTTATCGATTCCGCCGAGAACTAAATGCCAATGAAGATGCCGATATCTCTTTAGCGATAGAGCGCACAATGCAAAGCGCTGGGCGAACCGTAATGACTTCCAGTTTAACTGTGGCACTTGGATTGGCCACTTTATTGCTGCTACCAATTCCGTTTATGCGATCACTAGGAATTGCTGGATTGATAGTGCCGTTAGCATCGCTACTGGCCTCACTAACTTTGCAGCCAGCGCTGCTTTCCTACTTTGGAAAACACCTTGCTATGCCAGTAAAATTTGCCGGACTCCTATCCAAAAAAGATTTGCAGAATAATGCTTGGGCAAAAATTGCTCACCTCTCAATCAAGTGGCCGAAGCGGGTTTTTGCAATCTCATTTGCTTCACTTTTGTTATTGGGCTCAGGTGCATTTTGGTTACAACTAACTCCCAGCGCAATTACTGCCCTACCGCAGAATCTAGAGTCAGCTCAAGCACTTTCCCTGGTAACAAGTAGCGCTGGCCCAGGTGTGATTACACCGGCGGTCATCATGGTTGATTTCGGTAAACCTGGATTAGCTACTTCTTCGAGTACGACTGCTGCTCGAAAAGCATTGACTGCCAAACTAAGTAAAGATCCTGAGATATTTATTGTGGCTACCGATGTAACGCCCACTTTTGTTGATGCAACTGGTCAATTCATGCGCATCTTCGTAATTGGCAGACACTCTCTCGGGGCTCCGGAAACTAGTGATTTAGTGGACCGAATACGTGCCAAATACCTATCTGGCGCTGGTTTCCCGGCTGGCACCAAGTTTTATCTAGGTGGCCCGCCTGCCCAAGGTGCTGATTTAGTAGACCAAATAAAAACTTATTTCCCTGGGCTACTTGGGTTAGGTCTACTTCTTACTTACCTCTTACTCATGCGCGCATTTAGATCTATTTGGTTGCCGCTTAAGGCAATCGCTCTTGGCTTAATTTCGGTGAGCGTTGCTATCTCAGCGATCGTCTTAGTTTTTCGATACTCAGTCGGTGCATCGCTGCTTGGAACTTATCAAATTGATCAAGTTGAAGTTTGGGCCCTAGTTTTTCTATTGGTCGTTCTTTTTGGAATCTCAATGGATTACGAAGTTTTTCTCGTTTCTAGAATGCGCGAAGCAATAGACCGAGGCGCAACTAATGAAGAAGCAATCGTTGAAGGTATGGCAAATACTGGCGGAGTTGTAACTGCTGCGGCTTTGATTTTTGTAGCAGCTGTCAGCGGATTAGTTGGTGGACATTTCTTAGGCTTGCAACAAATCGGTGTTGGATTAACAGTTGGTGTGTTTATTGATGCCACATTGATTCGTGGCTTCTTGTTACCAAGTGCCATGGTGCTCCTCGGTAAATATAACTGGCGAACAAAGTAAAACCCCGCCTCTGTGCAAGACGGGGTATTACTTGTATTTTGTCCCGGTTAGAAAATTACTTCACAACTTCAATCATGAAGTGAACAGATGGCAGCTGGTATCCAAGAGCTAAACCAGCAAAGTCACGATCTGAGGAAAGAATCGGAACCATTCCATAAGGTGTGTTAGCAAATGATGGTTGCTGGGTATACAACAATGGATGTAAATCAATTGTGTGGAAACCAGGCTTACCAGTTGCAGTTATGTGAATGACCATAAATCCATTTGAGTTAAAGCCGCAGCCATAACCAATGTAGTTGTTGTCATATGTAACTGCGCGAGTGTTATCTAGCTGAGTCCAGCCGATTCCCTTCATGCTGATAGTGATAGTTTCGCCAGCCTTGAATTTGTAGGTTGGCGTACCTGCGCCACCCTTGGCAATTGAGGCTGCTGAGCCTGAAGTATCTGCTTTTGCGATGCCTTCGGTAATGACTTTGCCGCTCTTATCTAAGAACTTAACCATGCTCTCTTGCACATAGAAGGAAGCTTGTGCCTCGATTACATCGCCCTTTTTCAGTTGGATTACATGCCATCCGCCTAGGTTGTCAGGAATAGTTACTTCTTTGCTGATTGAAGATCCAGTGACATCGACTGTGGCTAATGGGATCGAGTTATATGCCCAACAAGTTCCAGAGCAGTTAACTCGGTTACCAACTACAGATGCCCAAACTAATTGATGGGTACCGGTTGAAGTTAAACCAGTTGCGCTAAAAGTGGTTTTTGTTAGAACATGGCCACGATCTGTTGAAAGAGATGCGACTGCTTTAGTGTTTGGATCTAACCCGGCATCGGAAAGAGTAGTTCGTTGTGAAACCGTGGCTTCGTAATTCTTAGGTAACACCATATATGGCTTGGTTGAAGGGGTTCCTTTAGTAATCGTGAACTTGCCAACACCACCATTTGCAAATGGCACTGGTGATTGCAAGATATTTAGATATTGAAAAGTAATGGCATCTTTAACCACGACAAAGTGGTCACCAACTTCACCTGAAGCGCGTACAACTACTTTGGCAGTTCCACGAGTCCAGAGTGCCTGCATCTCGCCGGCATAACCGTTGTCCCAGTGGACTGCAGCACCTGCGGTGTAAAGGCTGGCACCCATTCCGGTGTAAGTGATTGTGACTGGAGTTCCAATTGGACCACTCTTTGGCGAGATTGAAACTGTTCGAGTCATCTGGAAACCACCGTGAGCGACAGCTACACCATCTTTGACCGCGTAAATATCGTGCACTCCGCCAAAGTCACTTGGCACTTTGCTAGTGAAGGTAAAAGCACCTGCGGCATCAGTTGTAACTGCGCCCATATCTACGTTGAATTTTGTGTACTTAACGCCCAAATAATTGATGCTATTTGGTTGGATATCTGTAACCCAAGTGCCCTCTGATGTTCCCCAAGTGAGCATATATTGTGTATTTGCGACTAACCCTGTGCCGCTTACCGTTAAGTCCTTAGCAACCGTGCCTTGCTGAGGTGTAACGAGAAGATTGGTCATAACTTCGGGGATCGTGAAGGCAGCTGATTTATGCGCAGTAAATGGCAGCGGTGCCACATCAGGAATTCCTGCTGGTGCTACTAAATTGATTGGAACTAATGGATTTGTATCAGCGCCACTTGCTGCTGACATCATCGCTACTGGCAACATCGCCGCGATGGCTACTGCTAAAACTTTCTTATTCATTTGATTTCCTCGTTCTCCGTTGTAAACCTTTTTCTCCGAACTTGGTTTCTTGAGCTACGGAGGCAATCGCCCAAGAAACAAAGTTCATCGAAACTTAGTTGTGGTTAAGCCTTAGGTGGTGCGAACAGTGTTAGTTGTGAAGCTGGCATGAAGTTTGATTGCCAAGTTCCGACTGGACCTGCAATTGGAGTCGCTAGCTTTACAGTCTTGTAATAGCTAATACGTTCCATTACATACTTGCCATCAACTTTTTGTTTAACACCATCAACAGTCTTGATTGCTAACTTTGTTGAAAGTACTTGAATTGAAGTTTGAGGCTTTGCGATCATGGTCACTTTGTAGCTGATTAAGCCAAGAGTGTTGTACTGACCAGCTGCAGTTCCGGTACGAAGGACACCGGTCCAGAACGATGCACCGCTGTGGTTTCCATAAGTCATAGTTATAGGTGTAGCAAGGCCGGCAACTTCAATGTATGCCTTGGCTACGTTGCTTGAATCAAGTACTGCGCCACCAAGATCTGAGTTATTTCCATAGACGCGGAAAACAATTCCTTGGCCAACGATGAACTCAGAAGTGATTGCGCAGCTAACTCCAAAGCGAGGAGCTAGAACACCTGTTGTACCGCTTGCTAGAACAGTGTCGACATACATATGAATAGGTGAGACCACGCCTTGCACAGGAACACCGATTTTGACTGTTAATGGTGATGACTCAACCGCCACAAAAGCTTCTGAATCAGTAGGTGTGAACGATGCTGCAAGCACTGTTGCACCGCCTGCTGCTGGAACCCAGGAACATTTGGCAACAAAAGGAGCCACGGTTGTTGTGGTTATTGCTTCGCAACCAGTAACGGCAACACCTGCGGCGGTGAACTTAACTTTACCCGCTGCACTTGCTGTCGCCACGATGATTGCTGGGTCTAAACCAAACGTGGTGCTTCCACCAGTTACAACCAAGGTTGGTGTTGCTGGAGCTGCATTTGCTGAGGTTCCAGTTACTGCACCACCAACTAGTGCTAGCGAGCTAATTACTAAGCCCGAGATGATCTTTCTCATTTACTTGCTCCTTTTAGTTAGGTGAAACTTCTGTGGTAATTTTTAAAACTATTTAGTAGTTATCTCGCCAGTAAGAGTTAAAGTCATAACGCTTGACTCACTCGCGCCAGCATCGGCTGATTTAATGTTGAAAAATCCAACTGCCTTTAACTTTCCGGTAGCGCCAGCAAACTTTCCGGTGCCGCTATTTACAACGGCAAAGCCAGTGATGTTAATTGTGGTTGGCGCTGCGCCATCTTCGGCACAAACTTTTGCCGAAGTATCAAATGTAACTTTGATGCTGCTTCCGCCACCACTAATTACGCCGACTCCATCAAGACCAGCACATTGAGTTGATGGTGCTGATGATCCACTTCCAGAAAGTGAATCCATTCCGAAAATTGCACCAGTGCCATCACCACTTACAGAAGTTGCTCGAACATCGTAATCACTCCAGATGATCGACATTTTGCCTTTGTAAGTGCCATTGAAAGCGAATTTATTTGAAGCCACAGCTGGAGTTGAAGCAGCTGCGGTTGGTTTAGCAGTTGCTGACGCGGTTGGCTTAGCCACTGGCTTCTTTGTTGTATAACCAGTTGGGCACTTTGGTGCCTTGGCAGTAACCTTTTTAACGACGGTGCCTTTGTAACAAGTAATAGTTTTATTTGCTGCACTCGCGCTGGAAACACCGCCTAGCACTAGGGATAGCGTGGCTATGACAAGTGCAAACTTTTTTGATTTTGAGATCTGAATGGAATTCATTTTCTTGCCTCGTTCTCTCCGTAAATAAATAATTATTTACAAGAGAATCTTGGCATTCGAAAAATTGACTTAACCTAAAAAGCTGAGGGGTAACCCTTTCAAGAGTGATCCCTAGATCACAGCGCAATACTTAATTGAAAATGCATTTTGAAATGAGGGATAACACTCAACGATGTTGAATTAGGAGATTTGCTATTTAGAAAATTATTTAAGCAGCAGGAGATTTTGTAGCAGTTGGCTTCTTACTTGGCTTAATTGGTTTTGCGGGCTTTGCTGGTGGAGTTGGCATCGGCGCAGGAGTTGGTTTAGTTGGCTTCATTCCTGGTTTGACTACAGCTTCAAGTGCCGCATTTCGCGCAGCAATTGCTAAATCTAGTTCGATTTTTGCAGCAGCGTTGACAGCTTTTTTATCTTTTGCAGTAGTCGCCGCAGTTACCGCTGCGATTGTTCGAGCCTTGATTGCTTCGGCATCACTTTTAAATTTAGTTGCAATGTCCTTGCGAGCTTGCTCAGCAGCTTTTACAGCTAGATTCCAATTCTGCATTGCTAATTTAAAGTTCTCTTGCTCCGCTTTAAGTGCAACGTTCCAATTAGCTAGTGCAGTCTTGTATTGCTGAAACGCTAATTGGTAGTCGCTCTGAGCATCCGCTAGCGCAGTATTTGTCGAAGCAAAAAGCGAAGTCGCAACAAGTGCGATTAATGCGAGGCGCTTTTTCATCTTCGACCTTTCTATAGCCCGTCCCTGGGATGCGATAAGGATGCGGGATAACTTTGTGAAATCCGTGTGAATCTTAATGATTTCACGAGTGAAATGGGTTAACTGGCCTGCCTGCCCTACCCATTGAGTGCTTAACGAACTAGCCTTACCGACATGTCTGAACGGCCAAAGGTCTTAGTAATCGATGACGAGCCAGGTGTCCGCGATCTAATTAGCGAGGCGCTGAGCCTCTCTGAGATCAATGCAGTTTCAGCAGCAGATGGCCTCGAGGCGCTGTCATTTCTTCGGCGCGAAAAATACGATCTGTTAATTCTGGATATAAATATGCCAAAACTAGATGGCTTAGCTTTACTCGAAAAGTTACGTACTGAAGGAATGTCGGTGCCAGTACTGATGCTCAGCGCACGTGCAGATAAAGCTGACATTAATCAAGGCTTGCGAATTGGTGCCGATGATTACTTAACTAAACCCTTTAGCATCGAAGAATTGGTATTGCGCGTGAAAGCCATCATGCGCCGCAGTAAAGGTGAAGTTTCCGAAGTAAAAGTTCTTACCTGCGGGCCAATCTCAATGGATTTTTCAAAGTATTCAGTTAAGTTCAACGATCAAGCGATAGATCTATCCCCCACCGAGTTCAAGCTGCTAGAGCAGCTGATTCTAAATCGTGGAAATGTCGTCACCAAAGAAACTCTGCTCTCAGAAGTGTGGGAAATAGATTTCAAGAGCAGCTCTACTGTGGTTGATACTTATATTTCATACTTGCGTAAAAAACTGCATATCGATGGCTTCGATGGAATCAAGACAGTACGTGGCATCGGTTTTCAGATAGTTGCTGATTAATGAAGTTGCAAACTCGTCTTACCGCGCTCGTTTCAGCGATTATTATTTTGATTTCAGCCGCAATTGGTCTTTTTGCAATCAGTATCACCGAAAACAGCGAAGTCGGCCGAGTTGATTCAATTCTGTCGATAGCTGTAAATCAATTAGCTGAAACTAAGGATGAGCCACTTTCCCTTGCCTTGCTTTTGGCAGATCAAAGTGACTTGAAATTTACTGTTTCATATATTTCAGCGGCTCGTGAAATTACCGCGCTTAATCAGAGTTCTGGCGATTTACAAGGCGTGCCAACTGATCAAGATTTATTAGCAGCCAGAACTGAAGGTTTAACGCTAGAAATCGATGGCGTTCATCGCATTAGAGCAATTGCGCTACCAGATGACGAGTTCTTAGTCCTCTCTGTTTCACTTGCTGATATCAAGACCGCTAAAAGTCAAAATATCCGATACTTATTCCTCTTCACACTTGCAATGGTTCTCCTTGGAATCGCGGTTTCAAATTACCTTTTCCGCCGTGATAATGAGTTAAATGAAGTTGTTAATTCACTTCAGAAAAATCAAGAAAATATGCGCGAGTTTCTCGGGGATGCCTCGCATGAGCTGCGAACCCCATTGACTGTGATTAAGGGTTATGTCGAATTATTGAGTAAAAATAAGACGCAGGCGCCCGAAATTAGGTCTGGTTACTACGACCGAGTTGGTCATGAAATTGAACGTATGCAAGCGCTGATAAATGACTTATTACTAATTGCCGAACTTGAAGATCAAACACCAGTTGCGCCTGAGATCATTAACTTCTCACGTGAAGTTGCGCATTTAAGCAATGACTTAAAAACCTTGCAAACTATGCGTCCAATTGAGACCAAGATTGAGCCTGGAATTCTGGTTAACATCTCTCAGAATTACTCGCAGCAAATGCTGGCTAATATATTTGCAAACCTTCGACGACATACACCCGAGGATTCACAAGTTCTTATTGTTTTAGCTACGTCCGGCAACAAGGCGGTCTTAACTATTTCTGATGCCGGCCCTGGATTGCCCGAAGAAGTTTATAAGTCAGGTATTCAGTATTTTCAGAGGTTTGATCGCTCGCGATCACGCGAATCAGGTGGCAGTGGTTTAGGTATGACAATTATGAAACGAATAATTGAAAATGCCAGCGGTTCGATTGAGCTTCGGAAGAGTCATTTTGGCGGTCTTGAGATTGAGATTAACCTTCCAATCAGCCGTGACTAAATTAGCTAATTACCCCAGTTGCCAGCAACACCAATAAGAGTGAGCCAAGGGCAATTCGATAAATAATAAATGGCGCAAAGCTCTTAGTTGAAACAAACTTGAGTAACCAAGCTATAACTGCGTAGCCAATAACAAATGCAATTCCGGTTGCCATTAGCGTTTCGGCAATAGTGAAGGTACCGGTATCGCCGCCTTGTTCGATTGCTCCTTTAAGTTCATAAAAACCACTACCAAATACCGCTGGCAGAGCCAATAAGAATGAATAACGTAGAGCTGCTGGCCGGCTGTAGCCAAGAAAACGACCCATTGCGATTGTCGCACCAGATCTTGAGACACCTGGGACAAGTGCCAGTGATTGCGCAAACCCATACAGGAAGCCATCTCGCACATTTAAATTAGAAAGTTCGCGTTCGCTTTTTCCAAATTTATCGGCGATGCCTAGAATCACTCCAAAGATAATCAATGTGCATGCGATTAGCCAGAGTGAACGAAAATCATTACTGATTACATCTTTACCAAGATAACCCAACACGCCAATTGGCAAGCTACCTACAATTATTAACCAGCCCATGCGGGCATCTGATTTTTCAGTTGAACTAGAAGTTGGTCGCTTTGTAATTTGACGAAACCAAGCCGAAATAATCTGCTTAATATCGTTGCGAAAGAAAATTAAGACTGCAAGCTCGGTACCAATTTGGGTGATTGCAGTAAATCGAGCTCCCGGGTCTTCGGCAGTTCCGAATAGTGCTCCTGCAATACGAATGTGGGCACTAGATGAAATCGGTAGGAACTCAGTTAAACCTTGCAGGGCGCCAAGAAATATTGCTTCGAACAAGGCAGCTCCTATTGATAGTCTGAATTAGAACCCCATCTTATCGAGGGATCTACTCTAAACTCTGGAACTATGAATGAATACGAGGCAGAGGTTCAAGAGCGCTGGGGTAATACCGACCAATATCGCGAATCTGCCAACCGCACCTCTAAGTACACACATGCTGATTTTGCTGCAGCCAAAGTTGATCAAGAGGCAGTAACTGAAAGGTTTGCAACCGCATTTGGAAACGGCGTTGATTACAAATCTGCTGAAGTGCAAGCGATAGTAATAGCTCATAGAGCAGCCATTTCTAAGTGGTTTTACGAGTGCAGTGTTGAAATGCAGCGTAATTTAGCCCTTATGTATATTGGTGATGAACGCTTTAAGAAATATTACGATGGTCGAGTTCGAGGCTTAGCGCAATATGTACACGATGCCATCATGGCGCAATAACTAAATCTAAATCCCAAGTAATTTTGCGCTTTGCTCCCAGAGTTTTATTGCTAGGTCAGCATCATTTGCTTGTTCGTGTGTAGCGCCAGGTTTACGTAAGTCGTAATACTCCCCTAATTGCCAATCAGTGCCCGCAGTTCCTTCGGCAATCCAAATCAATTGATCAGCGCCGGCATCTGGAGTAATCATAGGCAGCGTCGGTTTTCCATCAGAGTGGTAAACCTTATGGAAAGCACTCAGCGGGTCAGAGGCAAAATTAGTTGATACAACACCAGGATGAAACGCAACTGCATTTATGCCAACTGCTCGAAACCGTCGATCTAGCTCTTTAGTAAACAGGATGTTACAAAGTTTCGCAGTACCGTAGGCGCGCTTCTCGTCATAACTTATTTCATTATTCAAATCGCTTAAATCTAATTGGCCCCACATTTTGGCAGTCATGCTTGAAGTGTTAACAACTGTTGCTTTGCTGGCAACTAATTTACCGTGAAGTAAATGGGTTAAGAGGAATGGCGCCAAATGATTAACTTGAAAAGTTCTTTCAAAGCCATCAACTGTCTTAGCAAAAGTTCCAAACATGACACCGGCATTATTGGCCAGCACATCGATTACTTCATACTTACTGACTAGTGATGAAGCCAGTTTGGCCACTTGGGCTAGCTCTGAAAAATCTGCAATTTCAAACGGTGCTGAAATTTCAGTTGCAATTGACTTTGTCTTATCTGGATCTCGACCAACAACAACGACGTTATGACCGCTTGCTTTTAGTTTGCGAGCAGCTGCCGCACCGATGCCATCGCTAGCGCCAGTAATAACAATTGTTTTAGACATTAACTCTCCATCACTTAGGTGGCTAAAGTACCGCTGAAAATGGCATGATGAGCCTATTAATTAACTTACTTTGAAAGGGTGGCTGGCATTAATACTGAAACCGCCCTGCAGCCTTCAAAGCGCACGACCGATATTTTGAGCTACTCCCATGATGCTTCTCACTACCTGCTTCGACCAAAGTCGATCTATACACCTGAAACCAAAGAGCAACTAGCTGAGATTTTTTCACTAGCAACCCAACTTGGTATCGGAGTTACTTTTAGATCAGGCGGAACCAGCCTCAGTGGCCAAGCAAGCAGCGATGGATTCTTGGTTGATACCCGTAAGAACTTTCGCGGAATTAAAGTTGGCGAAAATGGCGAAGTAGTTTCTGTAAGCCCGGGTGCCACAGTTCGCGCAGTTAATACTTCACTTGCTAGATTCAAGCGCAAACTTGGTCCTGATCCAGCCAGTGAAATTGCCTGCACTATCGGCGGTGTAGTTGCCAATAATTCCAGTGGCATGTGTTGTGGCACTGAACAAAATACTTATCGCACTATTGCTTCAATGGTTTTAGTTCTGCCCAATGGATTAGTTATCGATACTGGCAAAGCAGATGCCGATGAGAATTTAAAAAATAAGGCTCCTGGCATTTATGCCGGCTTAATTGCATTGCGTGATCGAGTGCGAAATAACCTAGACTCAGCTGATTTGATTAAGAAACTTTTCAGCATCAAGAACACCATGGGATATAGCGTTAATTCATTCCTAGATTTTGATTCTCCAGTAAAGATTCTGGAACATTTAGTTGTCGGAAGTGAAGGCACATTGGCATTTGTTGCTGAGGCAACTTTTAACACGGTGCCGGCTTACTCGCATTTGGCAACTGGGCTATTGATCTTTGAATCACTGGCAGATGCCACACGTTCTTTGCCAGATCTAGTTAAGGCTGGTTTTGCCGCAATAGAGCTTATGGATGCTACGAGTTTGCGCGTTTCCCAGCGTGACCCCGAAGCAACTGCCGAGCTTAAAGCGATATCGGTTAATAACCACGCGGCTTTGCTCGTTGAATTCCAAGAGGCAACTGCTGACTTATTGGCGGCAAAAGTTGCTGCGGTAAAGCCTTTACTTGACTCGCTACCCCTAATAAAACCTGCGCAATTAGCCAGTGACCCAGTTACCCGCAATCAAATGTGGCATATCCGTAAAGGTCTTTATGCAACGGTTGCCGGTAATCGCCCAAGTGGTACTACTGCCCTACTAGAAGATATTGCGGTGCCAGTTTCGCAAATGCTTGCTACTTGTGAAGAGCTAACGGTGTTATTTGCTAAACATGGTTATACCGATAGCGTGATTTTCGGGCATGCCCGTGATGGAAATATCCACTTCATGTTAAATGAAGAATTTGAAAAGCCCGAAAAGCTGCAACGTTATCGAGCATTTACCGAAGAGATGGTCGAGCTAGTTTTAGCTCATGGCGGCACCTTAAAAGCTGAACACGGAACCGGTCGAATGATGGCGCCGTATGTACGCAGACAATATGGCGACGAACTTTACGAAGTTATGTGGGCAATCAAGCGGCTAATTGATCCGGCCGGAATTTTAAATCCAGGAATCATCTTGAGCGAAAACCCGGATACTCATTGCGAAAACTTAAAAGTTGTGCCAAAGATTCAAAAGGTGGCCGACAACTGTGTTGAGTGTGGATATTGCGAACCAGTTTGCCCAAGTAAAGACCTGACTTTAACTCCAAGAAAACGAATAGTGCTGCAACGCGAATTGGTGTTAGCAAAAGCTGCTGGCAACAACTCACTTGCTAGCGAAATTGAAAAAGAATTTGCCTACGACGGTAAAGATACCTGCGCTGTAGATGGCATGTGTGCAACCACTTGCCCAATCTCAATTAATACTGGCTCACTCGTTAGCGAATTGCGTGCAAGCAGTGCATTACCAATCGCAAAAATAACTTGGAAGCTTGCCGCCCAGAATTGGTCTTTATTTACGCAAGCTGCCGCGGCAGCCTTAAAGATCGCCAATCTGATTCCAGGTTTAAACAGATACCCAACTGGCGGATCTATCCGCAAAGCATCGCCAATTAGCGACTTTGACGCCATTTTCTTCCCTTCTTGTACTGGCACACTTTTTGGCACCAGCGATTCGGCTGGCACATTTATGACTTTAGCTAAGCGGGCCGGCCTCAAATTATCTATTCCAACTGGCATTGAATCTCTTTGTTGTGGCACACCTTGGAAATCAAAAGGTTACGCCGATGGCTACGATGTTATGAGCAGCTCGGTAATTGGTGCTCTAACCAAAGTCGCAAACGGCGGGCCGATAACTATCGTTACTGATGCATCTTCTTGTTCGAGCGGATTAACCGAACTGCTCTCGAGACAGCCAAATTTGCAAGTAATCGACGCTGTGGAATTCACCGAAAAACACATATTGCCAAGACTTTCAATTAAGAAAGTTAAATCGGTAGCCGTGCACCCAACTTGTTCAACTACCGCACTTGGCATCAGCGGTTCGCTGAACAATTTAGCTAAATCAATTTCGGATGAAGTCTTCACACCAGAGAATTGGGGCTGCTGTGCCTTTGCAGGTGACCGTGGCTTAACTTTCCCAGAATTAACCGCCTCAGCCACTTCACTTCAGGCCAGTGAGATAAAAGCACGCGAAGATGCTTATTACATCTCAGCAAATCGCGCCTGTGAAATTGGCATGACGACAGCAACTGGCAAGCAATACCGCCATGTTATTGAAGTACTAGAAGAACTTTCTCGCTAAATATCGAAGCGATCAGCGTTCATTACCTTCACCCATGCTGACACAAAGTCATTTACGAACTTGGCCTTGTTGTCATCTTGGGCATACAGCTCAGCATAAGCACGAAGTACTGAGTTAGATCCGAAAACTAGATCTGCTCGAGTAGCTGTGAACTTAACTTCGCCCGTATTGCGGTTGCGCATGTTGTACAGATTCACACCTGCTGGTTCCCATACGTAATTCATGTCGGTCAGATTCGTAAAGAAATCAGGGGTTAATGAGCCTATTTTCTCGGTAAATACGCCATGTTTTGTGCCCCCATGGTTAGTACCAATTACGCGCATGCCACCGAGCAACACTGTCATTTCGGGCGCAGTTAGCCCCATCAATTGAGCGCGATCAAGTAGTAACTCTTCTGGGCTAACTACATAATCTTTGGCTTGCCAGTTACGGAAACCATCGTGAATTGGCTCAAGTGGTGCAAATGATTCGGCATCAGTTTGCGCAGCAGTTGCATCGCCACGACCTGGTGTAAATGGAACCTCGACATTGTGTCCGGCAGCTTTCGCAGCCATTTCAACACCAACGCCACCAGCTAAAACAATTACATCGGCAATTGAAGCGCCACTCTTTGCTGCGATTGGTTCGAGAACTGAAAGTACCCGAGCTAAACGTGCTGGCTCATTTCCTTCCCAATCTTTCTGTGGTGCTAAACGAATGCGTGAACCATTTGCGCCGCCGCGCTTATCAGAACCGCGATATGTGCGAGCGCTATCCCAAGCTGTTGTTACAAGTTCTGAAACAGAAAGACCAGATGCGGCAATCGCTTGCTTAACTTCGGCCACGTTGTATTTGGTATTGCCAGCCGGAACTGGATCTTGCCAAATCAAATCTTCGGCAGGAACATCAGGCCCGATGTAACGAACCTTTGGCCCCATATCGCGGTGAGTTAATTTAAACCAAGCACGAGCAAACGCATCATCGAATGCAGCTTGATCTTTTTGGAAACGCTCTGAAATTGCACGATAGGCAGGATCCATCTTCATCGCCATATCGGCATCAGTCATCATTGGGTTGTATTTAATCGATGGATCTTCAACATCTACTGGCTTATCTGCCTCATCGATATTAATTGGTTCCCATTGAGTTGCACCGGCCGGCGACTTCTTTAGCTCCCAGTCATATTTAAAGAGCAGGTCGAAATAACCACCATCCCACTTAGTTGGATTTGTGGTCCAAGCCCCTTCAATTCCGCTGGTTACAGTGTCGCGACCGATGCCACGAGTGGTGTGGTTCATCCAGCCGAGGCCAGCTTCTTCTAGCTCAGCAGCCTCTGGCGCTGGCCCTAGATTCTTAGCTGAGCCATTTCCGTGTGCTTTACCAACTGTGTGACCACCAGCAGTAAGGGCCACTGTCTCTTCATCATTCATCGCCATGCGCGCAAAAGTTTCACGAATGTGGGCGGCAGTCTTAAGTGGATCAGACTTTCCGTTAACGCCTTCAGGATTTACATAAATCAAACCCATTTGAACTGCAGCTAATGGATTTTCCATAGTTGAGGCATCAGATAGATCGCCATAACGAGAATCACTTGGTGCTAGCCACTCTTTTTCATTACCCCAATAAATATCGGTCTCTGGATACCAAATATCTGGGCGACCAAATGCAAAACCAAATGTCTTTAGACCCATTGATTCGTATGCAATTGTGCCAGCCAAAACTAGTAAATCTGCCCAGCTAACTTTGTTGCCATACTTTTTCTTGATTGGCCAAAGTAGTCGGCGTGCTTTATCTAGGTTCGCGTTATCTGGCCAAGAGTTAAGTGGTGCAAAACGATTACTACCTGAACCAGCACCGCCACGACCATCGGCCACGCGATAGGTACCTGCTGCATGCCATGAAAGACGAATCATTAATCCGCCGTAGTGACCCCAGTCTGCTGGCCACCAGCTCTGACTATCTGTCATCAGCGCATGCATATCTTTCTTAAGTGCTGCAATATCTAACTTCTTGAGCTCTTCTAAGTAATCAAAGTCAGCACCAAGTGGATTGGTCTTAGTGTCATGTTGATGCAAGATTTCTAAGTTAAGACTCTTTGGCCACCAATCAGCATTTACAGAATCAGCCGTGGTATTTGCGCCATGAGGTACTGGACACTTTGCAGAATCAGACATGAGTTAGACCTTTCACTTCATAAATCGTTATAACTAGAGCATAAACGAGTTCAGCAGAAGCGCAATTTTTAGCCATTTTCCCCTCAAAATATGAGATTTAGCGGGTAGAAATGGAATTCTCTTGAACCGAAACAATCTTGAGAACTAGGATTTGCAACATGACTGATCCTGCATTGTTAAGACTTTATAAGCACATGGCTTGGGCGAACCATTCTGTATTTACCCAACTGAGCGAACTTCCAGAGGAAGCACTTTCATTTTCAGCGTGGAATCCAGAGTGGACGGTTGGTGCGATCGCTAACCACATCGTGATGGGTCAATCTCGTCTACTTGCCCGGCTGAAAAAAGAAGAAGCACCTGCCGAAACGCCATTCCCACTTACTTCTGAAGGCATGAAAGCACTTGCGGCTCAATCGCTTAAAAATGATGAGGCATTTCTGAACTGGATTGATATGCCAGAAGAGTTACTGACCTTTGTTCGATATGAAAAAACGGTTTCATTTCTAAATACAACAATCGTTGCTCAAACCGTTAATCACGGCATTGAACATCGCGCACAAATCGCTGACATTCTGGCAGTCAACAAAATGGATGTAATTAACTTAGATGCGCTAGACCCTATTTCTTACGAGCGGGCGCACCGCTAATCAAATTTAGTCGCAGCGTAGGAGTAGTAATCAACCGGAATGCCGGCTTCTAGAAACAGCGCCTTCTGCACGCCTTCAAATTTCCAACCAGCCTTATCAAAACTCCTGCGCATTGCAATATTTGATTCTTCAGTAGATCCCTGAACGCGATGCGCTCCATGCGCAAAGGCGTATTCAGTGCCAGCAAGTAGCGCTTTGGTTCCAATACCTTTACCACGAGATTCTGCTGCGATCTCTAGTCCCATTTCCCAAGAACCTTCAGGCATAGTTTTGTCGCATTTTCTTAATTGAAAATCGCCCACTAATACTCCATCGGATTCAATAGCTAAATGGAAATAGTGGTCATACCAGTCGTCGCTTTTTTCAAATCTTAAGCGGAAACGTTCGCGTCTTTCATCGGAATCAATCTCTCTGATTTCACAAGCACGATCGAATTCACATTGTAGGTAGGGCCTTAAAATTACGCTCATAGATTCAGTGTAACCGCGAAACTTATCTAACCTTCCAAAGTTTTCATTTATCTACGCTCTACAATTTCTGTCATGACATTTACAGGCCTTAATCTCATTGGTTTAATCATTGCCTTCTTCGTTTCCTTCATTAGCGGGGCGATCTGGTTTGGCCCTAAGACTTTCTATCCGGTTTGGATGAAAGCTAAGGGAATTGCATCTGGTCAACTAAATTCGAGCCAGAACAAGCCAGCACTTCTTTTCGGCGGCACTATTCTCGGTCTAGCAATTCAAACTTTAACCCTTGGCTTAATCATTAATTCACTTGGGCAAAATACAGAAATTAGCGTTACAACTGGAGCTGGCATCGGTTTCGCGCTTGGTTTTGGAATTGCAATGTGTGCATCGTTAAGTCACCGATTATTCGGCGGCGAATCGCTAAAGGTTTGGATAATTGAAACTGCCAACGATGCAATTAACTTAAGTATCGCTGGCGCAATAATCGCTTACTTCAACTAACCTTGACTTAGCCAGAAGTTAAGAGCATCGGGAACATATCTAGCCCATGTGGCATTTGAATGTGCGCCATGATTTAGAGTGCGATATCTAAGGTCTGTGCCTTCGCGATAACCACGCGCCTTAATTAATTCTGTAGCCAGATCTTGTGGCTCTTCATATTTAGCGTCTAAACCTTTTGTGCCACGGCTCATCCAGAGCTTATGAGTGCCGGGTTCCGGGAATGCGTTCATAAGATTTTCAGCGAGTTTGTTTCCGCCAATAATCCAATGTGGCGAGAAGCTAAGCGCGGTGTGAAAAAAGTCAGGCTTTCGAATTACACCATAGATCGCAGCTAATCCGCCCATACTTGCGCCCAGTAATGCAGTGGTTTCAGGGGAATATGTTTGCCCAATTTTTTGGGTAATTGTTGGGACAATTTCATTAACTATATTTTCAATATGTTCATCGGCATTTAGACCACTAAGAAAAGCATCTACATTTTCCGGATACAAGCCATAACTAACTGGTGCCCAGTCTTCTCGCTTATTCATAAATTGTGTGGGTGTGTATTCCTTTACCCGACCCAAATTATCTTCGACATAAGGGGTGTGATAAACGCCGATTACGGTTGGCGGCGTTAGATCATTTAATTCAGCAATTCTGGCCGCAGATTTAGCTAGCTCCCAAGTTGCTCTCTGATGAGGATTGATTCCGATATTGCGCTTGTCAAAAATATTCTGGCCGTCGTGAGCAACGAGAACATGGTGCCCGGGATTTGCAGGCGCCCAGTAATCAACTGTGCGCGAACCAAAACGAACTTTATAAACTGCTCCAGTAAGGCCTCGAACTTGAAATTGCTCAATCTCAATCATGGGTTAAGTATCCCTTTTAGTTTGTATATGTGGCTGAAGGCAATGCAGAAGATATTTCTTTCTCTACCAAGAACTGTCCCATCAAACCTTCATCTTCATGGTTGTCTTATTAATTCGGAATCTTTGGCGTTTTACCTCATCCTTTGGTTGATCCGCTGACTAGACCTGAAACTAAATGCTTTTGCAGGAAAATAAAGAGCGTAAGAACTGGGATTGTCGCCAAGAGTGCGCCGGCAGTAAATGGGCCCCAATTCTTGCCGTATTGGCCGTAAATAAACTGCTGCAATCCGACAGCTACTGTCATCTTATTTCCATCAAGACCAAGAATTACTGAGGTTATTAAGTACTCATTCAGAATTCCAATGAAAGAGAGCAAGAAGGTAACTACAAAAATCGGTGTTGCTAATGGAACGATTATCTTTCGGAAAATCTGGAAGTGATCTGCTCCGTCAATTTTGGCAGCTTCATCGATCTCTGTTGGCAAAGTATCAAAGAAGCTCTTTAGCATCCAGGTATTTACGCCAAGTGCTGAGCCACCGAATACAAGTATTAAAGGCAACTGATGGCCGAGACCTAAGAACATAAATGATTTTCCGAAAGTATTTATAATTAGGAAAAGAGAGGTCGCGGCCAGTAATTGCGGAAACATCTGCACTATTAGGATTGTTGAGAGAGTTAGTTTGCGACCTTTAAATCGGTGGCGGCTCAAGGTATACGCGGCTAAAGCGCCAATACCAACTTGCATGACCGAGGCTGAAATAGCCACGACCATTGAGTTTCTGGTCCAAATCAAGAAGGGTTTACTTGAATTAGAGAATAGCTGAACAAAGTTATCTAAGCCCTTGTGAGTAGGAATTAGCATTTGAGTGCTTATCTGGCCAGTTACATCAAAGGCACCAGAGATCATCCAGATCAAAGGAAAGACTGAAAATGCAACAACTACGAATCCAACTAGGTGACGCCACAAAACTTTGCGCATCCAAAACTTGAACTTTTTTGAATCTAATAAAAGGGCAATTTTCATTTAATTTATCTCTTCCATGGTCTTCATTTTTCGGAGCCCGTAAAGCGATATTGCTCCCACCAAAACAAAGTTGAGAATGGAAAGTGCACTCGCTAAGCCGTAGTTATTTCCTTCTTGACCATTGAATGCAAGCTTGTAGGTATAAGAAATCAAGATATCTGTGGCACCTGCATTTCCATTTGAATTTGAAAATGTCGGCCCACCGCCGGTTAGTAAATAGATTGCGCCAAAATTGTTTAAGGCCATTGCACCGGATGCGATCAGTAGCGGTGCAACTGTTCTGACTACGAGCGGAAGTTTTATTTGAGTGAATGTTTTAGTTGGTGATGCTCCATCAATCTCTGCGGCTTCCAAAATTTCACTAGGTATCGCCTGGATGGCGCCAGTAGAGATGAGAAACATGTAAGGAAAAGTTGACCAAAGTTCAACAATTAACACAGCCACACGTGCCCACCATGGGTCGGTTAACCAAGGGGTCGAAATATGAAAAATCCGATCAATCACACCTGTCTCGGCGGTAAATAAACCAGACCAAACCAGAATTGAAAGAACGCTGGGAATCGCTAGCGGAATTATAAAAATAGTTCGGTAGAACCGCTTAGACCTCATATGTTTATAGTTGAATATTAAAGCTAAAACAAGGCCAAATAAGAATCCAAAGGTAACAATTAGAAATGCATTCACGATTGTCCAAGTGAGAACCGCCAATAGCGGAGTACGCATCTCTTTATCTGTTATTACTGATGTGAAATTGCGCCACCCAATATTGGCTTTCCAGCCTGGGTAAAGAAGCTCACCTGAATCGCTGACCATCTGACCGTTGTCATTAGGCTGGTATTTCTCGCCGGAGAGAATATTTGTAAGCTGATCTACGCTGGCATTGTAGGTAAAAACCGGTTGTGACGCTTCTAAAGTTTCTAGGTCTATCGGTTGAAGAGTTATTTCACTTGCCATCTTAATCGTGATGTTTTGAATTTGGTTTATATATCGTTCGACTTGATCTGAAGCTAGGACCTTCTGCCCATCAACTGATTGGATCTGTCCGTTAATAGAAAACTTTAATTGACTCTGATCGAGTTTTACGACTGATTTTGAATTTCCGATCCAGTAAAATGAATCTGAGTACTTAAAAACTAGGAAAACTTCACGAGTAGAATCTTTGAGAACTACCTGGTAATTAATTGGCAATTCAGTCTGAACTGGAATCTTGGAATCTTGCAAAATTGCATCAATTGCTTGCGTCTTCGAGAGTTGATGGCCATTTGAATCATTGGTAAAAGCCACCGCACCTGAATAAAAGGCTGGATAAATATGAAAGAGGCAAAGAAGCAAAACGCCTGGTAGTAAATACTTGCCTGGTGTCTTCTTGCTGATTACATAAGTTGAAAAAATTAATGAAGCTGAGAGATAGAAAAATATAGATAAGAACCAAGCTCTGTCTTGCAGAAACTTGGTGGCCATCACCAAGATCAGGGTAATGAGGCCGTAAGTAAGTAAATATCTCAATATTTTAGACATTGAAATCTTTTTCACACTTAAACCCCCATTCCATCTAGCCCAGATTACGCTTGAAAAATGCTTAAAGGGGTCCTGGATTCCCTCGACTCCAGGACCCCCACTTTAAGCAGATTTATTTATTGCCTAGCGCAGTATTTAAGTTCTTTGCCGCAGAATCCATTGCTGCTCCGAACTTAGCTTTTCCGCTTGCCCAATCTGCGAATGCGTTATTCCAGTAAGTCCAAACATTGTTCATTTCTGAAACATTTGGCATTGGAATACATAGAGCGCCATAGGCTCCAAACTTGCCAGCAACGCTCTTTGCATCAACAGTTGCTGCTGCTTCGATGTTTGCTGGGTAGCTGTTATTTGCCTTTGTAATTGCTTTGCTGAAAGCTGCTGTTTGGACAACTTCAACTAGGTACTTACGGGCTAACAAGTTGTTCTTAGTGAATCTGTTCATGTAAACAGCTGTAACGCCACTGAATGCTCTAGCAGTTCCGCCATTTACAGCTGGAATGCTGGAGATTTCATACTTAACTCCAGCTTTATCTAGGCCATCAATTGACCAAGGGCCAACAATTGCATATGGAGCTTTACCGTTTGAGAAGTTAGATCCATCATAAGTATTTGACTTATCAAATATCTTGGCTGCAAGCCAGCCATCCATCAAAGCTGCGTTCTTCATTAACGCCTTTGAGTTTAGACCAACCTGCTTTGTATTTATGTATGAACCATTCTTATTAGAAAATACATATCCACCAATAGAGTCAAAAAATGGTTGCATGAAGTAACCATCGATGTGAGTAACAATTCCAACGGAGGCTTTTCCAGATGCGATTAGAGAAGTGGCGGTATTTTCTAAATCCTTCCAAGTCTTAGGTGCACCTGTTGGAACAAGAGTTAGATTTGTTGCCAAAGCAATATTGCTTACAGCAATTGGGATACCCCATTGCTGATAATTAAAACTTATACCCGAAGTAACAGCAGCTGGATAGGCGCTCTTCTTAATTACCGAACTAAGAGAAGTAACTACGCCAGACTTAACTAAGGCACCCGTGTTGTCGTGTGAAGCGGTGAAAAGATCAGGACCAGCGCCCGCAGGTCCAAGCTTGCTCATGCCGCAATCACCAAGACCACACTTAGCTACGATGTTTACAGTCACGCCATTCTTACTTGCCCAAGCTTCTGAAGCTGCCTTATATGCCGCTTCTTCACCTGAGTTAACCCAAACTGTCAACGTACCTGCTGCTTGAGCCGGCGCGATTGAGCCAAGAAATGCTAATGAAACTGCTAGGAGACCAACTCCTAAACGTTGCATCTTCATAAACTCCCCTTAATTTTCATATATAGTCGACGCGCGTCGATAGTGATGTAATCTACGCATAGTCGGCAAATGAGTCAAGGGTATTGGCCCTATTTGCCTAAAAAGTGAGGAGGTAGCAGATGACTACGCGCGCGGATATCGCCAAACTAGCTGGCGTATCTGAAAGCACGGTCTCCTACGCCATCTCGGGCAGGCGCTCGATTAGTGAAGCCACTAAGCAACGAGTTATGGCCGCAATTGAGCAGACTGGTTACAAGGCAAATTATGCGGCCGCAGCTTTAGCTAGCGGCGCTCCACGTATGGTCACAATTTTAACTGCCAATCCATTCGAAGCACCACCATCGCAGATTGATGGCGCTTTGTTAGATGGAATTGTTACTGGGGTAAGAGAATCCGGTTCTCACAGTGTGATCTGGCCATTTTCCAATGATAAGAATGCTGAAATTGAAGCTCTGATTAAACTGAATTTTTCTGGCGGAGTAATTTTGATGGATGTCACCGATGAAGACCAACGTGTTCACTCACTAAATCGTGCAAACATTCCATTTGTCATTCTTGGTCGTGCGAAATTTGACTTCGCTTACAACTTCGTTGACAGAGATTTTGAATCGGTTTACAAATTAGGTTTAGAACACCTTAAAGAATTAGGTCATATAAATATTGGCGTTCTTGCCACAACTTCAGAACTTAATCCTTACCTAAAGAAAGTCGCATCGGCACTCAAACTTAAATTGAAAGTTATTTCGGTTGCCAATACATTGATTGGCGGAAATGCACTAGCGAAAAACTTCAAGCAGGATCATTCAGAAATTACCGGGGTAATTTCATTACTTGACTATGTAACTACGGCATTTGTTGATGCTGCTGCTCAATACGGATTGTCTATTCCGGATGAACTATCGATCATTGGCGTCAATATTCTTGAAGAGCAAGCTGAATCTTCAAACCCAAAGATCTCGACAATTGCATTTAATGCTTATGAGATGGCTCGGTCCTCTGGAAAAATAATGGTTGAAGTTATGGCCGCGGATAAAAATGTACGCAAAAAGAAGAGCGAACTATGGGTTGGCGATTTTGTAGATCGTGGCTCTACCAGAGCTATTTCTTAAATTTCTCAGTGAAAAGGGCGTAACTCAACTTTTCGGTTGCAAGCTTTCGAAGCTTCAAAAGCCAACATACGTGCAGTTTCGTTATCTGCTGCCTCAATAATCCAGAGCCCGCTGAAGTTTTCTTTGGCATCAAATAATGGCTTGCCGCTGCTTAAGTTTGCTCCCCCGCGATTATCAATAACGGTTGCTGATTCAGGCGCATGCAACCCCCAAGCAAAGAACCAATGGCCGTTGTCGCGCAGGTAGTCATTGAACTTACCAATCTCAACCATTTCAGCAGGGGTGCCCGAATTAGCAAGGTCATCAATTACCGAGATTAGAAATTTCATGGACAGAGTTTATCCCAGGATAATCAGTGGGGAAAATAGAAAGAGCCTCGATTTCTCGAGGCCCTCCCACGCACAGCTACTGCAATTCCCGTGATCACTACCAATAGATCGAATTGCGCTAACTAAGACTGTGGTGGAGACGACGGGGTTCGAACCCGTTCCGACGAATTGGTAATTTGTCAGGCTGCCAATTACAACACGCCCCCATCACGAGTACGAAGTTACGCATTGACGGACTAGTGAAATTTGCTAGTAGGAAATCTTGTGGATAAAGATAAACACGGAAAAGCAAAAGGGACTTGGTGATTAACCAAGTCCCGTTTACTACCAAACAGTCGTGGTGGAAGT
>CAIXTG010000224.1 GCA_903922325.1 uncultured Actinomycetes bacterium | reverse complement strand
TATCCTGCCGTGCTTGTCAAGCACCAGTAATTTCACCAGTCGTCATATTTACTGCCTCGCTCTTGCCGATCTGCGCCAGCGACTGGGCAATAGTTTCAGCCAATTTCTCACCGATTCCAGGCGTAGTAGCTAGTTCGCTAACTGGCGCTTTTCGAATCGCAGAGACTGAGCCGAAGCGGTCAAGCAGCGCAGCCCGTCGCGCACTTCCGAGCCCCGGAATTTCGTCAAGTAATGATTCCAACATGACTTTTGAACGCCTAGAGCGGTGGAACGTGATGGCAAATCTATGCGCTTCATCGCGGATTCGTTGCAGTAAATAAAGTCCTTCGCTGTTGCGTGGGAAAATTAACGGATCGGAATTATTAGGGAGCCAAACTTCCTCAAGTCGCTTTGCCAAACCACAAAGCGCGATATCAGTTATACCTAATTCGCCAAGTGCTCGTTGCGCAGCACTGACCTGTGGCTTGCCACCATCGACCACAATTAGCGCAGGTGGATAAGCAAACTTACTTATGCGGCCGCCAGTTTCCGAAACTTCAGCCAGATCTACATTTCGATCATCAAGCATTCGCTTAAGTCGGCGAGTGATTACTTGGTGCATCGCTCGGGTGTCATCCCAGCCTTCAGTTGTATCAATTATGAATCTTCGATACTCCGATTTTTTGGGCATGCCATCTTCGTATACCACCATAGATGCCACCACTGAAGTACCTGAAATATTTGAGATATCAAAACATTCAATTCGAAGTGGGGTGCGAGTCAGGCCTAACATCTCTTCGATCTGCGTAAGAGCTTTTCCAGAAACCGCAGCATCGGTTGCACGTTTGCTTACATACTGAATGAGTGAGTACTGAGCATTTCGCTTAACGGTCTCTAGCAGCTCGACCTTATCGCCACGCTGTGGAACTTTTATCTCTACCTTGGACCCGCTAACACCGCCCAGCCATTGCTCTAGTTGAGCGAGATTCTCGGGTTGGGTGTTTAGATAAATATTGCGCGGAATTGAGATTGATCCATTCCCATAGATTGAAAAAAGGAGTGACGCAAATACATCTTCGCCTTCCAGCGCCATTTCCTGATCCACAATCCACGAGCGAGAACCCTTAATTGAGCCTCGCTGCATCGAGAAAATTGAACCTGCGGAATGAAAACCATCTTGATAGAGCGCAATGAAATCGCCATCTAGGTCGTCTGAGAAATTGCCTTGGGTAGATCTTTGGGCTTTTTCAAAGGATTCGATTTGATCTCTTAAGCGAGCTGCACGTTCAAACTCTTCGTTCGTTGATGCAAGTTGCATCTCTTCGTGCAGCGCAGGCAGAAGATTCTCCATACCCGATTCCATAAAATCATTAAGCTTTTGGGCCAAAGCTTGGTGATCTTCTTTGGAAATCCAACCCACACAAGGGGCGGCACATTTGCCAATGTCCCCCAGTAAGCATTGCCGTTTACTTCGTTGGGCACGGTTGAAGTTCGAAGACGAGCAAGATCTGACTGGGAAAACCTTAAGTAAGACTTCGAAGGTATTTCGTAGCGCCCAAGCATTTGTATAAGGCCCAAAGTATTTCAAACCTGGTCGCTTATCTTTGCGGGTAATAAAGATCATTGGGTATTCGTCATTTAGTGAAATAGCTAAATACGGGTACGACTTATCATCTTTGAATTGCACGTTATATTTGGGTTGGTATTGCTTAATCCAGCTAAATTCCAGAGCCAGTGCTTCTAGTTCAGTACTAACAATGGTCCAATCAACTCGGACAGCTTCGTGCACCATGCGATTGGTTTTAGTGGCAAGGTTTGCCTGAAAATAGTTACTTAAACGATTCTTGAGATTTTTTGCCTTGCCCACGTAAATAACTTTGTCAGCTTTGTTAAAGAAGCGATAAACACCAGGGTGCTCTGGAATATTACTTGGCCGATAACTTTGCGGATCTGCCATTTGAGCTACTTCTTCTGCTTAGCTTTTCGGTTATTCGCCAATACCGCGGCCAAGAAGGTAGATCGGAAGAGCACACGTCTGAACTCCAG
>CAIXTG010000223.1 GCA_903922325.1 uncultured Actinomycetes bacterium | reverse complement strand
ATGGCTTATTCCCACCGCTAGGCAAAAAACCTGACGCAGCAACTATCAAAGCAATTTTTGACAGTGTTCCGCCACAACCGATTCATTTAGGTGCGATCTTAATTGGTAAAACAACTGGCGATAACTGGCGTACCAAAGCTCGTGCCTACGAGTGGGCCGATGCGATCGCCGAAGCACAAACTGTGTTGGATCTATGCGGGTTGCAGTACACAGTTGAGCGATCAGATTTTGCGCCTTGGCATCCAGGGCGCTGTGCTGAATTATTAGTAGATGGCAAAGCTGTGGCTCATGCCGGCGAACTGCATCCGCGTGTTTGCTCTGAGTTCGGTTTGCCCGCACGATCATGCGCGCTGGTAATTAATCTTGATGCACTTCCTGCTAGCACTACGGTCAGAGCTGCGGTAATTGGTTCGATGCCAATTGCAGTTCAAGATGTAGCACTTGTCGTGGCTGCCGATGTTTCTGCAGCCGCTCTTGAGCAAGCATTGGTTGACGGGGCAGGGGATCTGCTCGAATCAATCGTGCTCTTTGATCGTTATGACAAGATCGGTGACGGCAAGATTTCGTTGGCCTTCACACTCTCCTTCCGAGCGCCAGATCGCACGCTTACCGGTGAAGAAATCACTGCTGCTCGTGAATCGGCGGTAGCTAATGCGGCCAAACTTTACGGGGCAACGGTCCGCTCCTAAACTTGCATAATTATGCATAAACCTGCATAATTATTCCTATGAAAACTGCAATCGTTGGCGCTAGCGGCTATGCCGGAACTGAGCTGCTCAGACTCCTCTTGGACCATCCAAATTTTGAACCAGCTGTGATTACGGCGCACTCGAATGCGGGCGAACTGATTTCCTCAGTGGCGCCCCAGTTAGCCAAGCTCGGAGATCGTCGGTTTGAGGCCTTTGATCTAGCCAAAGTTAATGCTTGCGACCTAGTTTTTCTTGCTCTGCCACACGGTGAATCGGCAGCGCTGATTGCGCAACTTGATCCAAATCTTAAAGTGGTAGATCTAGGCGCAGATTTCAGACTTACTAGTGCAGAAAAATGGGCACAGTATTACGGCGGCACACATGCCGGTACTTGGACTTATGGATTACCTGAGTTACCAGGCAAACGTGAAGTCATTGCGAAATCTACTCGGGTGGCAAACCCAGGTTGTTATGCGACCTCTATTTCACTTGCTATTGCACCAGCACTTGGTCTGGTTGATTCTCGTGACATTGTCGTAGTCGCAGCTTCCGGAACAACAGGTGCGGGCCGAAGTGCAAAAGTTAATTTGCTAGGTAGCGAAGTTATGGGCTCTCTATCCTCATATAAATTCGGGGGAGTGCATCAGCACACCCCTGAAGTTGAAGAAGCGCTTACCCATATCGCATGTAGTGATGTCAAGATATCTTTCACTCCGATTTTGGCTCCGATGCCCCGCGGAATTTTGAGTACGGTTACCGCGAAATTAACTGCTAGTGCAACAACCGAGACCATGCATGCGCTCTATACCAAAGCTTATGCGGCTGATGAATTTGTGACCGTGCTACCGATCGGACAAATGCCTAAGACGAATTCAGTTATCGGCAGTAACCATGTTCACCTACAAGTAGCAGTTGATCCGCATACCAATCGGCTAATCATCTCGGCCGCCATCGATAATTTAGGCAAAGGTGCCGCTGGTCAAGCAATTCAAAATGCAAATTTGATTTGCGGTTTGCCAGAAAACGCTGGACTGGAAACGTTAGGACTAGGCGTTTGATCGTCATTAAATATGGTGGTCACGCCATGAATGATGAGAGTGGGGCATTTGCCCAAGCGATTGCGGCTGCGATTTCACAAGGTATTGAGTTAGTAATTGTGCACGGTGGTGGGCCGCAGATTGACGCCGCACTTGTTTCAGCAGGTATCCAAAGTCAAAGTATTGGTGGCTTTAGGGTGACCACCCCAGAAATATTTGAAATCGTGCAAAGTGTTCTGGCCGGTGAAGTTTGTGCGAGTGTGGTTTCTAAGCTACGCAAATCTGGGGTCAATGCCGCAGGCATTTCTGGGCGTGATGGAAATACTTTGCAAGGAATTCGAATGACCAAGATTGTGGACGGAACTCCGGCTGAACTCGGCCTGGTTGGCGAAGTTACCAGCGTCGATACGGAATTGATTGAATCGCTACTCGAAGAAAAATTCACACCAGTTATTTCGCCATTGGCAAATGAAATTGGTGCTGACAATGGTTTAAATGTAAATGCT
>CAIXTG010000222.1 GCA_903922325.1 uncultured Actinomycetes bacterium | reverse complement strand
TCGATGACGCGAAGGACTTAAAGCCCTTGAGCGTGATGCTCTTCAAATACACGCGGCAAACCTACCTTGCCGCAGGCTCTACTTCTGACAGTACGGGCAGAAATGAGACGATCGATTTGCGAAAGAAATTCTTTTTATCAATCGGCCACATCTAGAACATGGTTCGCCTTCGCAACCATAAACCTCTAGTTGAACCTCAAAGTATCCACTCTCGCCATTCACATTTATATAGAGATCATCAAATGAAGTTCCGCCGGATTCCAATGCGCGAGCCATGATTTCGCGAGCGCTATCAATTAATAAATTTATTTTCTTCGCAGAAAGTTCATTACAGATTCGTTCTGGGTGAATTTTTGCCGCCCAAAGTGATTCATCGGCATAAATGTTTCCGATTCCACTCAAAATTTGCTGATCTAAGATCGCGCTTTTGATTTTGCTTTTACGGTTACGCAGATTTGCGACTACCCCAGCTTGATCAAAGTTGGGGTCAAATAAATCTGCCGCAATGTGCGCGGCCATCGATGGAACTCCGTCTGTCAAATTATCCACGGCTAGCCAACCGAAGGTGCGCTGGTCAATGAAACGAAGTTCCCGGTTTTTCTGCATGCCGCCGGCCAAAGTAAATCTAGCCCGCACATGGCGTTCATCGGATTTGCCGATTGGCTGAACTAAGAATTGCCCACTCATTCCAAGGTGTGCCATAAGTACTTGTGGGCGATCTAATTCAAACCATAAGAATTTACCGCGTCGGTTAATACCAGTGACTTTAGCGCCTTCAAGTGAAGTAATGGGCGCCCATGAATCAGGTCGCTCGACCCGCGGATGTAGCGCTTGAATATTTTTTAATTTCTTACCGATCACCCAACGCTCTAAACCGCGTCGGACTGTTTCAACTTCCGGAAGTTCCGGCATCTTTTAAAAAGTTTTCAGCTTTGAGAAGTTCGTATGCACCACGTGCTGCATATTGTTCAGCTTCGCGCTTGCTCTTTCCTTCGCCTTGGCCAACTACTACTCCACCAAGTGCTACGGCTGCTTTAAAACTCTTGTCATGATCTGGGCCATCTTCGGTAACTGAATACTCAGGAACACCTTTGCCATTTGCTGCAGCGAATTCTTGTAGTGCGGTCTTGCCGTCAAGACCGGCGCCTTTAGCAATCGCGCTTGCCAATGTGTCAGCAATTAGCGAGCGGACAAATTGCGTGCTCTTTTCAAAACCTAAATCAATATAAACGGCGCCAATTAGCGCTTCGAGCGCATCGGCTAATAGCGAATTCTTATCTCGACCGCCAGTTGTTTCTTCGCCGCGACCTAAGCGAATGTATTTTCCTAATTGCAAAGTGCGAGCAATGTCGGCAAGTGCGCGCATATTTACGATGCCCGAACGCAATGGTGATAATCGAGATTCATCGAGGTCGGGATACTTCAAATAAAGTTCTTCAGTAACAATTAGACCCAGAACTGAATCACCTAAGAATTCAAGGCGTTCATTTGTTTCTTTCGCACCGCTTTCATAAGCAAAAGAGCGATGCGTAAACGCTAATTCAAGAAGAACCGGATCAACTTCAAATCCGATCTGCTTAGTTAGCGCTGAGTACAGATCAGACCTCAAGTACCTGACGACGGTTGTATGTACCGCAAGTTGGGCATGCTGTGTGCTGAAGCTTTGGCTGTTGGCACTGTGGGCAAGCCGCTAGCGCAGCTGCAGTTGTTTTCCACATGCTTCGACGTGAACGCGTCTTTGAACGCGACATCTTTCGCTTTGGTACTGGCACGATGCACTTCCTTCACAAAATAAATATCTGGAGAACCAAGCCTAGTTAGGCGCGGTAGGTGGGTAAGTATTCCCTATTTAGGCTCAATCGGGAAATCCAGCCCGCCCAGCGCCTTCCAGCGCGGATCTATCGCCTCGTGGGCATGGTCGGCAGGCAGAGTCGCCCACTTCTCGCCGCATTCAGGGCAAAGGCCCAAGCAGTCGATGTCGCAGAGCGGATTAACGGGCAAGGCAAGAACTATGGCATCCCGGATCGGAGTCTCCAGATTGAGGATGTCGCCTTCCATCATGAACTCTTCATCTAGATCTAAATCTTCATCATCATCACGCTTTTTCTTGCGCCCACCGCGATCATTAGTTGGCTCGTAACGGTAAAGCTCCTGCATGGTGCGGTTTAGCTCAATCTCAATTGGGTCTAAACAACGAATGCATTCACCTTTAGCAATTGCGTAAATCTGTCCCGTTGCAAGGATTCCTTCAGTAACTGACTCAAGACGCAGATCAACTTCGATAACTTCACCAACTGGAACAGCCATTAATTCGACACCAACGCGCTCGAGAATTTCCAGATCTAAGGTGTATTCCTTCATTTCGCCAGCGCGACGCGGAAGCTCGTAAGTATTTAGTTCGTAAACGCGCTCTGGACGTGACATGAATACGTTAACCAGCCTAAATTATTTGTCGTCAGCTAGTTGCGAGAGAACATCACGTTCATCTGCACCAGCAAGTTTTTCACGGCCACGAGTCACGGCATCCATTGTCTTATTTAAAATAACTTCAAGAGTTGCCAGACGAGAATCAATGTATTTTTCAACTTCGGCACGTTCATCTTCGGCAGCTTCGCGACCTTGCGCAAGAATTCGTTTAGATTCTTCACGAGCCGCCTTCACAATTGCGGTCTGCTCAATCATTTGCGCCACTTCTTCGCGCGCATTAACAATTAGTGCTTCAGCATTTTGGTGGCCTTCTTCAATCAGTTGGTCACGCTGAGCAATTATTTGCT
>CAIXTG010000221.1 GCA_903922325.1 uncultured Actinomycetes bacterium | reverse complement strand
GTTCGAGATAATTAGTCAAGTCGTGATCAAACCAACCTAAGGTTCGATAGAAATCATTACCGGTTCCACCTGGGACTATCGCTAGCGGGACTTTAAACTCAATGGCAAACTGCAATAAAAGGTGAAATAAGCCATCTCCCCCAACGCTAAGTAACCGAGTGGCTTCACCGTTTCGTAATGACTCTGCGACTAGTGCTTTAGTTTCGGCAGCACTATTCGGGGAAATCATGCGATAAGCAATCTCGCGAGACTGTAGAAAGCCAACAACTTGGGTGGCCAGCGACGCTGCTGCGCCTAAGCCCGCTTTAGGATTTACGACCACCAACCACATGAGGTAAACCTACCGATTCGAATTAATCTATTGGCGATGCGGATGGATCAAAATCTGCTGAATCTTGGCTTTGCTTGCGTTTGTCTCTACGTCGATCTAGCAAGAGCGCAATCAAGCCGGCCAAGAAGTAAAGCAGAACTAGTGGACCAGCCAGAAAACTCATTGTTATTGGATCTGATGTTGGGGTCAATGCTGCAGCCGCTAAAGTGATTGAGAACACCCAGATTCGCCATGGTTTTAAGATGGTAGAGCCACGCAAGAACCCAATTAGATTGAAAGTCAGCAGGAATACGGGTAGCTCGAAAGCTAAGCCAAATAACAAAATCATCCGTAAAACAAAATCTAAATAATCGTCGAATTTGACCAGATTTGTAAGCGCATCTGGCGTGAAACCAAAAAGCACCTTAATTGCAACGGGCAAGATTAGGTAACCAATGGTCGCGCCTATTGCAAAAAATGGGGTGGCGGCGAAAAGGAAGAGAATCGAGTATCGCTTCTCTTTACGATGAAGTGCTGGTGCGATAAATGCCCAAAGTTGATAAAGCCAAATCGGTGCAGCCACAATCAGACCACTAAGAATTGCAACCTTAATTTGCAGGTTCAGTGGTCCTAAAATTCCGTTGATATAAAGCGAGCCGCATTCATCGGAAGCGGTAGCTCTCGCTGCGGCGAGATCACAAACTGGTTTGGCCAACTGAGTAATTATTTGGTCATAAAGAAACCAACCAGCAGTCGATGCCACCAGAATTGCGATGACGGAGCGAAGGAAACGTTTTCGGAATTCGTTTAAATGCTCAAGTAACGGCATCTTGCCTTTGTTGCGTTTAGACATTGCGAAAATGACTACTTAGAAGATGAGTCGTCATCTTTCTTGTCGTCGTCCTTCATCTCTTTCATTTCAGACTTGAAGATACGAAGTGAGCGACCTAAAGAGCGGGCTGAATCAGGAAGACGTTTAGCTCCAAAAAGGACGGCAATGACAATCAGAATTACGATTAACTCTTGACCACGAGGCATCTAATTACTCCTTTAGTTTCAACTTCTATGGGTAAACGCTAGCGCATTAAACCGGGGTGCCGCTCAGTTCGATCTTTAGAAACTAGTGATAATTTCCCAACGCAGCCTTGGCTCGAGCATGAACTGCAGCCCTAATCTCACTTGGATCTACAGCTTCCACCTGACCTGCGAGCGAAATTATCGCTCGTGAAATCCACTGAGCGCTATAACCCTGGATTCTCGCAGTTGAGGAGCCTGGCGCTACTTGCGGCAACACTTCAAGAACCTGGCGCGAAGCAGAATGAACTTTCACTTCATATTCAATAGCCTCGTCCATAGAAACTACTTGGTTAGTTGGCCAAAGTTGGTCAGGTATCTCTTTGATTTTTACAATTCGGTCGGCGCGAAAGTTACGAACTGCTTTGGCGCTATCGCAATAACCCTGCAAATACTCATGTGAACCCGACTGCGAGAGTTCGTAAGGTGCGACTTGTCGCGTCGATACTTGATCGTTGGCAGCTGAGTGATAGGTAATCTCTAGCCAACCACGCCGACGAATTGCACGCAGAATTAGCGCACGCAATTCCGAGGCAAGACTTGCTTCGATTTGAACTTGTGGTGCTGAAATTAATTGAGAACGTAGTTGTTCTTGCAGGTTTTGGATTTCAGAAACCAGAGAACTATTAGATTTTTCCAACTCGGCACTTAAGAGATCTAGACCCATATAGATAGAAAGCGCCTCGGCACGGTCTAGCGCTCGTGGTGCCGCCAAAGTCTCGGCATTACGAATCGAAACGAAGCCGGACTCAAACTCGAGATCAATCAGTTCTAGCGGCGTGTAGCCAGGCAACCCGCACATCCAGAGCGTATTCAAATCATCGGTAATCTCTTTAACGGTAGTGTTAAAAGTAGCTGCTAGTTCTGAAATAGCAATTCCTTGGTGCGTTGTTAAGTAAGGTACCAAATCTAAAAGTCGCGCAGTACGAGCCAAACCACTCTCTTGTTTAGCCATGAATTTTCACCAACTTTTCCAGACCCGCAATTACTGCACTCTTTAGTTGTGTCGGAGAAGAAACAATTACATCTTCACCATGCCAGAGAACTAAACTCGTAATGAAATTTAGATCAAAAATTGGTACTTCCAGGAGATCCCAGTCATCGGCGGTTTCGACAGTGGTGGCCATACGACGAAGTTGATACCCAGCACCAGGCCGGACTTGCAGAACAGCCAGCGGTGTTTCGATAGCAGGCTCTAAATCTGCGATTTCAAAACTAGGCGGAATCTCGTAACTTTGAGTTTTACCAATGGTAGTAACTTCGCCTTGAATGCGATCTACTCGGAAATTTCGAATCGCGCCTTTTTCTGTGTCCAGCCCAATCAAGTACCAGTGCGATTTACGCGCTTGAACTCCATAAACCTGCAACTGACGTTTTTGCGGAACCCCTTGAATATTCAGGTAATCGAATTCAATAGTCGTTAAGGAAGTGAGCGCGTCGAGAGCGCTTCGTAAGTTTTCATCGCCACCAATTAGTTTTGGCGCCATTATTGGTAACTGAGATGAGTCGGTATCTAAGCCGATTGAAGTTAATTTGCGCAAAGCCTGTTGGGAAAGATCAGTGAACGCAGCATCTTGCCAAGCTTGGGCAGCTAGCGAAAGAAGAGTTACCTGGGTCGGTGTTAAGTCACGCAATGAAAGTGCATAACTCTCGGGTCGAATTCGATAGCCAGCTTCGTCATCGAATAGTGGATCTAGCCCCCCGACTTCGATCTGGATACCTAATTTACGAAGATCATCTTTATCGCGTTCGAACATACGCTCTTTAGCTTCAGCACTACCTTCGTAGCCTTCAATATTTCTAAATATTTCATTTTTAGTTAAATATCTTTTGGTTGCTAACAGTGCAATTGTTAAATTAACTAAGCGCTCATTCTTCCGCGACACCGTAGGCTCCTTTCGCAGGCCGACGTCGGCGAGCTAAAACTTCTACCCCAGGTGCCATACGTCGACTAATTATGAGAAAGCCAGTGTGGGCAATCATTCGCTGTTGTGGGCGAACTGCTAAACCTTCATGATGCCAACCGCGAATCATTGACTCGTTACTTTCTGGTTCAGTGAAACGGCCATCAGCTTTTAGCGCTTCGGCAGTTGCTGATAATTGAGTAGTTGTCGCAACGTAGGCAAGAAAAACGCCGCCGGGGCGTAAAACATTGGCAGCCATATCAACACATTCCCAAGGCGCCAACATATCGAGAACTACCCGATCGAATTGATGACTAAAGTCTTTTTCTTGCACCGAACCTAAATCGCAACTCCAGTTACTCGGTGTCTCGCCAAAATAATCAGCGACATTTGCTTTAGCAATATCAGCGAATTCCTCGCGCCGTTCGACTGAGTGAACTAATCCTTCAGCACCTACAGCTCGAAGTAAGGTGATAGTTAAAGCACCGCTGCCTACGCCTGCTTCTAATACTCGTGCACCCGGATAAATATCGGCAAAACCTAAAATGAAAGCGGCATCTTTCGGATAAACAATGGTTGCTCCACGGGGCATCGACAATACATAATCGCCTAAGAGCGGCTTAAATGCAGTGAACTTCAAGCCCGCAGTTGTACTGATAACTGAACCCTCTGGAATTCCGACTAGTTCATCGTGAACAATCCAGCCTTTATGGGTGTGCCATTCCTTGCCAGGTGTAATAGTTAAGGAGTACATCTTGCCCTTGGGATCAGTAAGTTGAATTCGATCGCCATATGCAAAAGTTCCCGCTTGCAGTGAAGCGAGTGATTTCGGAGCCGGGGTAATTTCGGACATAACCGCATCCTAGTTCAGCCGTGCAGTGAAAGTCAGCCCAACTTTGTCGCACCTATGGCCTATCTTGAGCGAGTGGCAAACATGCGGTTATCCCCTAGTCGAGTTTCCGAGTTCACCAATTGTCCACAACTCTACAAATATCGCAGTATTGATAAATTGCCCGAACCCCCAAGTATTGATGCCGAACGCGGCACATTGGTGCATACCGTTCTGCACGATCTTTTTGAAGCTCCGGCCGAACTTAGAAATTTAGATACCGCGGTTGAACTTTTGCCTGCTCGTTGGCAGGCTCAGTTAGCGGCGAAACCTGACTTGGCGCCATTGATTAGCAACGAAAAAGAGTGGATCGATCGCGCGAATGCACTGCTGGCTACCTACTTCAAATTAGAAAAGCCCGATACTTTTGAACCAACGTTTCGTGAGTTACATCTTGAGTTCGATCTAAACTCTGATTTATACCTACACGGGTATGTCGATCGACTCGATGTTGCACCTACCGGCGAAGTTCGTATCGTCGATTACAAAACCGGTAAGTCACCTAAGCCCGGATGGGAAGCAAAGGCGCTTTTTCAACTACAGGTTTACGCGCTGCTTTATTACAAGACTCATAACGTGTTGCCGCGTTTGTTATTGCTGATTTATTTAGGTGATGGCGCCCTAGTTAAAAGCACTCCAACTATGGCCGACCTTGAAGCGACAGAAGCGACCTTGATGCGTATTGCAAGTGAAATCAAAACAGCTATTGAGAAAGATTTCTGGCCACCAAAGCCTTCTCGCTTATGCGATTGGTGCTACTTTAAATCAATCTGTCCTGCGCATACTTAAGCGCTAACTTTGCATAACTCCAATTAGCAAGCGAATTAGTTACATCAACCCTGCCGCTCTTCTCAATCGGAACTAAATGTGGCACAGCCAATACCCACGCCCCCGAAGCTTTTGCCGCAGTGACGCCAGTTAAAGAATCTTCCAATACTAGGCAATTTGAAATCTCATGTCCGCCACTCGAGGCAGCCAAAAGATAGCCTTCTGGATCTGGCTTGGTAATTTTCACGTCGTTACTTGAGATCGAACGAGCGAATGGACTTTCCGCAAAATTACTCAGTGCAGCATCTACCAATGATCTTGGGCTGGCCGAAACCAGAGTTAACTCAATGCCATTCGCACGAAGATCACTGATTAGTTCAACTGCACCAGGCATGAATGGCAGTTCGCCCTTGAATTTCAAAACCATTCGCTCAATGATCTCGAGCATTAGTGAATGACCATCGCGCTGGCCGCCAATCAAACCCGACATGTAATTGCCAACACGATCTAGCGGCCCACCCAAACAAGCGGCTTGATCTGATTCCAACCATTCATAACCAAACTCGGCCATCATTTCGGTTTCAGATTCCAACCAAAGCGGTTCGGAATCGACTAGCAAACCATCCATGTCGAAGAATACAGCGCTGTAGAAATTCGAAGGCGCACTAATTGGCATTGAAATATTTTGCGTCAGGATGATGCACGATGATGGCACTTGTTGATTGCTCAGGATGCAATTGGAATTCTTCGGACAACTCAACACCAATTCGACCAGGTTCAAGTAGCTCACAGAGCTGAACTTGTTGCTCAATATCTGGGCAAGCTGGATAGCCGAATGAATAGCGCGAACCTCGGTATCCCTGATCAAGAATGCCTTGTAAGTCTGGTGCATCTTCGGCACGTACTTGCATCTCTTCGCGAATTCGTTGATGCCAATATTCGGCAAGTGCTTCAGTTAGCTGAACCGATAAACCGTGTAATTCTAGATATTCTCGGTATTCATTTTTAGCAAATAGTTCGGCGGCAGCTTTACTGATTGTGTTTCCCATGGTTACTACATGGAACGCAACTACATCTACCTTGCCGGAATCTTTAGCGGCAAAGAAATCACTTATACATAAGCGGCGGTCGCGACGTTGGCGCGGAAATGAGAACCTAGTTCGCTCTTTACCTTTATCTGGGCCTTCATGATGAAGAATTACTAGTTCGTTACCTTCGCTAACGCATGGGAAATACCCATAAACGACGGCGGCTTCGAGCCAACCTTCAGATTGAACTTGGTTGAGTAATGCGCGAAGGCGTGGTCGACCTTCAGTTTCAGCCATAGCTTCGTATTCACCACGAGCTCCCTTGAGTCCCCATTGCCCCATAAATAAAGCTCGCTCATCGAGCATGCTCGAGTACTCAGCTAACGGAATGCCTTTAACAATTCGAGATCCGAAGAACGGCACGTTAGGAATATCAATATCAAGAGCCACATCGCTGCGCTTAGTATCGACTTCATCACTGACTTCAATATTGCGAGTCGATTTAACTTTTCGTTCGCGTAACGCAGGTAGTGCAGCTCCTGGCTCACCACGCTTAACGGCCATAATCGCATCCATTAAGCGCAAACCTTCAAATGCGTCTCGTGCGTAGCGAACTTCACCTGGGAAAATCTCTGCCAAATCTTGTTCGACGAAAGCACGAGTAAGGGCTGCACCACCTAGAACTATCGGCCACTTTTGATCTAAGCCGCGAGCAGTTATCTCTTCGAGATTCTCCTTCATGATCACCGTGGATTTAACTAACAATCCGCTCATGCCAATGGCATCTACATTGTGTTCTTGCGCTGCATCGACAATTTGATTGATGGTCTGCTTAATTCCGATATTTACTACTTGATATCCGTTGTTAGACAGAATGATGTCAACTAAATTTTTGCCAATATCGTGTACGTCGCCTTTTACGGTAGCAAGCAGCATGCGGCCGCGGCCTTGGTCATCAGTCTTTTCCATATGTGGTTCGAGATAAGCTACGGCGCTTTTCATAACTTCGGCGCTCTGTAAAACGAATGGCAGTTGCATCTCGCCTTTACCAAATAGTTCGCCCACAACTTTCATGCCTTCTAGCAAATGGTCATTAATAATTTGAATCGGCTTGATGCCTTGCGCCATAGCCGTATCTAAATCGGTGTCTAACCCAACCTTTTCACCATCAATAATGCGACGTTGCAATCGTTCTTCAAGAGGCAATGCCGCCAGGCCAGCAGCGCGCAAGTTTCGTGTGGCAGCAACTTCGACACCTTCAAAAAGCTGTAGAAATTCAGTTAGCGGGTCATAAGTGCATTCACCATCGGAATATGTTCTGCGATCATAAATAAGGTCAAGTGCTACTTCACGAGCACGGTCATCGATGCGGGCCATCGGGGTAATCTTTGAAGGATGCACGATTGCAGAATCAAGGCCAGCTTCAACGCACTCGTGCAGGAATACCGAGTTAAGCACGATGCGTGATGCGGCATTTAAGCCAAACGAAACATTGCTAACTCCGAGAGTGGTTTGCACTTCCGGGAATTCAAGTTTCAAGGCCCGAATAGCTTCGATAGTTTCAATACCATCGCGGCGAGTTTCTTCTTGCCCGGTTGCGATTGGGAAAGTTAAGCAATCGATCAAAATATCTCCGGTAGCCATCCCCCAGTTGGTGGTTAAATCAAGAATTAATCGACGAGCAACTTTAAGTTTCCACTCTTTAGTACGTGCTTGGCCATCTTCATCAATAGTCAGCGCTACAACGCTAGCGCCATGTTCTTGTACTAACGGCATAATCTTTGCGAAACGTGAAGTTGGGCCATCACCGTCTTCATAGTTAACCGAGTTAATAACGCTACGGCCGCCTAATTGTTCGAGACCAGCTTTCAGAACAGCAGGCTCTGTTGAATCTAAAACAATCGGCAAGGTCGACGCGGTAGCGAAACGGCTGGCAAGTTCGGTCATATCTTTCGCACCATCACGGCCAACGTAGTCAACCGAAAGATCAAGCATGTGTGCGCCTTCGCGAATTTGATCTCGCGCAATCTCAACGCAAGTTTGCCAATCCTCAGCAACTAACGCATCACGGAAAGCTCTTGATCCATTGGCATTCGTGCGCTCACCAATCGCTAAATACGTTTTATCTTGGCGGAAAGGTACGAATTGATAAAGTGAAGATGCACCTCTTTCGGTAACCGGGTTGCGATCTTTGATCTGATGACCCTTGAATTTTTCTACGACTGCAGCTAAGTGAGCTGGAGTGGTTCCGCAACAACCACCTAAAAGTGAGATGCCATAGTCGGCAACGAATGTATCTAGAGCGGTGGCCAGTTCGTCAGGACCCAGTGGATATTCTGCGCCTTTCTTGCCAAGAATTGGCAGACCTGCATTCGGCATAACCGAGAGCGCAACTTTAGAATTTTGGGATAGATAGCGCAGGTGTTCGGACATCTCAGCTGGTCCAGTTGCGCAGTTAAGACCGATTAAATCAATATCCAATGGGGCAAGTGCGTTTAGCGCAGCGCCAATCTCAGAACCGAGCAACATAGTTCCGGTCTGCTCAACAGTTACCTGGGCAATCAAAATTACGTCACGATCAACTTTCGCCATAGCCGCACGTGATCCGTTTACGGCGGCTTTGGCTTGCAATAAATCTTGCGTGGTTTCGATCAGAAGCGCATCAGAGCCGCCATCTAATAAGCCTTGCGCAGCTGTCTCGTATGCATTTCGCAAAAATTCATAGGTAGTGTGTCCAAGAGTTGGCAGCTTCGTTCCGGGCCCGAGAGATCCTAAAACGAAACGTGGTTTATCGGCCGTGGAAAATTTGTCAGCACATTCACGTGCGATCTTTGCGCCAGCAAAAGCTAATTCGTAAATTCGATCTTCGATGCCATATTCGGCTAAGTTCGCCCAGTTCGCGCCAAAAGTATTTGTCTCAATCGCATCTACGCCGACACTTAAATATTCATTGTGAACACTGGCCACAATATCGGGACGGGAGATATTGAGAATCTCATTGCAACCCTCGTGGTTCTGGAAATCCTCAAGAGTTGGATCGGCAGCTTGCAACATCGTGCCCATCGCGCCATCGGCTATCACGATGCGCTCGGCCAACGCCTGACGAAGCAAAGAAGGCGTTTTAGTGAGGCTCATTGGCGCAAGGTTACCAGTAGATAAATTATGGCGTTTAGATCGCGATACCCAAGAAGGTATCAATGGCTCGGCTTAACTCACCGGTACTGCCACCAGTTAGACCGTTTTCGGTTTGCTCGATCCAATTATCAATAGCTTTGATGGCTCGGACCGTGTCTAAATTATCGGCCAAGCTAGCAATGATCAATGCGATGCACTCTTTCGTAGGTGCAACCTCGTTGCGACTTAGCGCACTTTGTAGACGACTCATTCGGGCATGCGCTTCAGCCAACACATCATCAGTCCACATACGATCGCGACCATAAGCTGCACTTAAAAGAGCCAATCGAATGACCATTGGCTCAACGCCGGCAGCAACTAACTTGCTAACGAAAACTAGATTTCCTTTGCTCTTGCTCATTTTTTCGCCATCAAGACCAACCATGCCAGTGTGGACATAAGTTTGGGCATATGGCTTTCCAGTCATGATCGCAACCTGCGAGGCACCCATTTCATGATGTGGAAAAATTAAATCACTTCCACCACCTTGAATATCGATTACAAAATCATCAGCCGGATCTGGTTTCAGATACGCCAAAGCGATCGCACTACATTCAATATGCCAACCAGGACGTCCTTCTCCAAACGGTGAAGGCCATGATGGCTCACCTGGACGAGCTGCCAACCAGACTAAACAATCGAGCACATCTTTCTTTCCAACTCGATCTGGGTCTCCCCCTCGTTGTGAAAAAATATCTTGCATCTCAACTTGGGAATAGTGTGAGCGAGTACCGAATTCAGAATCACTGCGTACCGAGAAATAGAGATCGTTTTCAACTGGATAAATAGTGTTTGCCGTTTTAAGTACTTCGATAGCTTTAGTGACTAAAGGGATCGCCTCGACAGCGCCGATGTAACTTTCCGGTGGCAAGATATGCAGATTGACCATGTCGCTACGGAAAAGTTCAATCTGGGAATGAGCTAAATCTTCCCAATCAACACCATCACGCTTGGCGCGTTCCAGCAGCGGATCATCGATATCCGTGATGTTCTGCACGTAGCGAACTTCGGCTCCTGTTGCGCGTAAGTAGCGATTGATTAAATCAAAAGTTAAATAAGTTGCGGCGTGACCTAAGTGAGTTGCATCGTATGGCGTAATTCCACATACATACATGCGGTATAGGGTCTTAACTGGAAGCGCTTTCTTGGTTCCAGACAAAGTGTCTTTTAAAGTGAGTCTAGGCAGCGCGTATTTAGGATCGACTGCCGGAATCGCAACTGTGGGCCAAGAACGCATTTTCCTATCCTAGAACGGCGGCCACGGAACTGCTGGCCAATCTGGGCTAGGTGAAGGAAAGACTTTGGCTTCTCGTAAACGTTGAACTCGCACCTTCAAAGCATCGAACTCTTCCTGCGTTATCAGCTGTTGAATTAGCACGCCAGTTTGACTGCTAAGTTCAGTTTCCAGAATTTGTAAAGTCTTGATTTCGGAATCGAGTAATGAAAATTGCTCCCATTGCCAAAGTACTGTGCGCAATTTATCTTCGGAATGAAAAGTTACCCCATGATCGCAACCGTAGATGTGACCGTCAACCGTTGGTAATAGATGTCCGATTTTGCGATCGGTATTGTTGATTACTACATCAAAAAGTGCGAGATTGCGTAAACCAGGTAAATCTTTTCGATATAACTCAGCCAAATCAATTTCTTCGTCGATATCAATCCAAAGTTGCACCATGCCGAAACCAAAAGGTCCTTCACGTAATAGCGTTGGTGGAACGCAATTAAGTTGCATGGCTTCACTAATTAAGTAGGCAGCGTATTCTCGATTAGCTAACGTGCCATCTGGAAAATCCCAGAGTGGTCGCTCCCCTGTTACTGGCTTATAAATACAGTTAAAGGAATTCTCGCCGACTGTGATTTCGCCAAAGAGTGTGGCATTGGACGCATCTACTAAACGTCCGGTTACTTTCAGATCACCGTAATCAAGAGCCGCCAGAATTTCGTCGCGATTATCGTCGGTAACCATTGGCCCTCGGACATAGATGTCCAGTGTTATCGATTGGGATTCCACAGAACGGACAAGGTAAGCGACCGGCGCCAACCACCGCTGCAGTTCGTTTTGCGAAGGCATCGGCCTGAGCCAAGGTTAGAGACACACGTAGTAAATCTGGCGCTTCATCTTCGTCATCGTCTACTAATTCTTCCTCCTCAGAATCAGCAGGCGTTGCACATTGCAATTCAACTAAGACCATCTCTGAGTCAGTTACGAACGAAAGACCGATTACACCGACTCGAAATTCTTCAAATATTGGTTGCTCAAGTGGTTCGGTATCTACGCCCAACTTCGAATAGGCAATTAAGGGATTGCCACGCTTGATCTCTTTAAGAATTGCGCCCACTCGATCACCTAACGCGGCAGCTTGGATTTTTTCTAACCCAACTGAAGTGATTCGTGCACCGGTTCGCGCTTGAATGAAGAAACTTCGCTCCCCTGGTTCACCCACGGTGCCGCAAACAAAACGTTCTACGGGATTGAAATCGTAAACAATCCGACTCATTTAACCAGACCTTTGCCCCCGCCAAGTAAATGGCCCCGTTTGTTCTTACTTTGCAACAATTCGCTAACCGAATTATCGGAATCATTTAGGCGAGTAAGTCTAATCGCACCACCATTGGATTCCAGGATTGTGATGGATGCTGGGTCAATCACAATTCGTTGGAAATCATCCAGATGCATTCCGAGCGAGCTGGCCACGATTGACTTAATAACATCACCGTGTGAAACCATAATTGTTAGTTCTAAATCGGAATTAAAGAAATCATGAACCGATTTCATTGCTCTAACTTGCATTTGGGAAAGACTTTCACCTTCAGGGAAAGTTACTGCGCTCGGTTGATTTTGCACTTTGCGCCATAATTTGGCACGGGAAAGGGTCGCGAGCTTTTTGCCAGACCACTTTCCGTAATCAACTTCAACTAAATTTGGTTCCAGTAAAACTTTCACATTCTTTCCATATTTAGCTAGCCAAGGAGCCAAAGTTTCCGAACAACGATCCATCGGACTCACTTGAACTTGAGAAATAGTTAATTTGCCCAATCGCTCGGCCAATCGTTCCGCTTGTTCTTGACCTGACTTCGATAGGTGCACATTCGGCAGTTGACCAGAGAGAACTCCGGCGGCATTGGCGGTTGAATGAGCATGTCGAATCAAAACAATTTTTGGCACCCTGAAAGGTTATCGCAGTAATTCGGCCCCTGCCTTGCTAGGTTTGCGCCATGGAACTTAGGCGTGCTGGCGAAAGCGGCTTATCTCTATCTCGACTTGGACTGGGAACTATGACCTGGGGTCGCGATACGGATGAACACGAAGCGGCAGATCAAATGCGAGCTTATTTAGATGCCGGTGGAAATTTCATAGATACCGCAGCAGTCTATGGCGATGGTGATAGCGAACGTGTAATCGGCGGACTAGCTGGCTCACTTTTCAAGCGTGAGGAAATTGTCTTAGCAACTAAAGCGGGCATAACTTTTCCAGATGGAATCCGCACCGTAAACAATTCACGTTCTGCCTTAATGGCTGAATTAGATAATTCACTAGCGCGTCTTGGCACCGACTATGTGGATCTATGGCAGGTCCATACTTGGGATAGCGAGAATCCGATTGCTGATGCGCTTTCTGCTTTGGATTGGGCATACAACACCGGGCGTGCTCGTTATGTCGGAATTTCAAACTTCTCTGGTTGGCAAACCGCGCATTGTGTAACGCGCCAAAGTAATCAAGGCGGTAAAGCGCCGATATCAACAATTCAATCTGAGTACTCACTTTTGAATCGCGAAGTAGAACGAGAAATTATTCCGGCCGCACAAGCATTAGGTTTTGGTTTTCTACCTTGGTCGCCTCTGGGTCGAGGTGTACTGACCGGGAAATATCGCAATGGTTTGCCTAGTGATTCGCGTGGAGCCAGTGCACACTTTGCCGGTTTCGTAGAACCATATTTAGATGCTCGTTCATCGCGCATCGTCGAGGCAGTTTGCGTTGCGGCAGATGGCTTGGGTTACTCGCCGCTTGAAGTTTCATTAGCTTGGGTACGAGATGCACCAGGCGTAACTAGTGCAATAGTTGGTGCGCGAACTGGCGCGCAACTGCGTGGAATTTTAACTTCCGAACAAATCAGTTTGCCCGAAGTTGTACGTGACGCGTTGAGCGAAGTCTCAGCTATTCTTTAAAAAATGTTCCATCATATGCACACCACTTTTTAAACCATCTAGCGGTACGCGCTCGTCAACCCCGTGAAACAGCGCCATAAAATCTAAATTGGCTGGCAGTTTCAGTGGCGCGAACCCGTATCCAACTATCCCTAGTTCAGATAGCGCTTTATTGTCGGTGCCGCCACTCATCATGTACGGAACTGCTATCGCATCAGGATCTTCGGCAATTAGCGCTTGAACCATTGCTTCAACCAAATCACCGCTGAAATCAACTTCTAGTGAAATGTCATGAGTCAGCGTTTCGATCTCTATATCTGGACCAACAATCTCACGAATCGTTTGATTGAACTCATCTTCATAACCTGGCAAAAAACGACCATCTACAACAGCCGATGCCGATTGCGGAATGACATTGGCTTTGTAACCCGAATTTAGCATCGTTGGATTCGCGGTATTTTGTAAGGTGGCGCCGAACATTTTCGCAGCCGGACCAAGTTCGTCAAGCATAGGTCGGAAATCAGTTTCGTCATATTTAGTATCCGTCGCTTTGGCAAGGTTTGCGAAAAGTGACTTAATCGTTTTGGTATAGCGCTGTGGCCAGTTGTGATTCCCAATTTTGGCGACTGCCTCGCTGAGCGCCGTAACTGCATTGTTCTTATTGATCATCGAACCGTGTCCTGCAGTGCCCTTGGCAGTTAATTTGATCCAATGAATACCTTTTTGTGCAGTTTCAATGAAGTAAAGACGTTTTCCATTCTTGACGGTAATTGAAAAGCCACCAACTTCTGAAACAGCTTCGGTGCAACCTGCAAAAACTTCTGGATGATTTGCAGTCATGTAGCGAGAGCCGAATTCACTGCCGGCCTCTTCGTCGCCAAAGAATGCTAAAACAATATCGCGCGGTGGAACATAACCTTCGCGTGCCCATTTACGAACGATTGCCAAAATCATGGCATCGACATTCTTCATATCTACCGCGCCGCGACCCCAAATAAAGCCATCCTTAATTTCGCCGCTGAATGGATCTATCGACCAATCCTTTGCATCGGCAGGCACTACATCGATATGCCCATGAAGAACTAAGCCAGGTCGACTTGAATCACTGCCACTTATCTTCGCAATTACATTCGCTCGATTCGGTGCTGATTCATAAATAGTTGCAGCGACGCCAACTTCAGCAAGTGAGGCGACTACATAGGCAGCAACAGCGCTCTCGTCACCTTTACCTTCACCGTAATTAACACTGGGGATACGAATTAATTCTTGGCAAATTCGAATTGTTTCATCTTCTAGCGATAGGCGATCTTGACTCATGGGCATACTCTTTCATTTTCTACGCAAAAAAGTGAATTAATCGCACCTTTTGCTGTGATGTGACCTCTGTTGCTATCCTTCACTGCAGGTCTCGTCCGGGTGGCGGAATTGGCAGACG
>CAIXTG010000220.1 GCA_903922325.1 uncultured Actinomycetes bacterium | reverse complement strand
CTCTATTAGTAGTTAGGCGGAAAGGGAATTCAGGCTCGCAAGCTCAGCATCGCTCAGCTCAACAACCTGCACGATTTCTTCAAGTTGTTCCACCGTGCGCGCACTAGCAATAGGTGTGCTGACCTGCGGGTTTGTGCGCAGCCAAGCTAGCGAGATTGCGGCAACGGGCACGCCGCGCTCTTTTGCAATCTCGCGCACGATTTCGAGCACGGCCCAATTCTTATCGTTATAGAACTCAGCCACACCTTCAGCGCGAACGGATTCAACTTTCACGCCGGGGTGATACTTACCAGATAAGAAACCACGGGCTAAACCATAAAAAGGCATTGCACTTAAATGGTTAGCCGCAAGTACTGGTTGCTGTTCTGATTCAAATGGTTGGCGATAAATCAAGTTGTATTGATCTTGTAATCCGATGTAAGACGGCAACCCATTGGCTGCTGAAATATCTAGCGCTTGTTGTAATCGTGCACCGGTATGCTGTGAAGCCGCTATATAACGCACTTTTCCGGCTGCGATTAGCTCGGCATAGGCGCCTAGGGTTTCCTCCATAGGAGTTTCAGTTTCATCACGGTGTGAGTAGTAAATATCAATGTAATCAGTCTGCAAGCGGCGCAATGAATCATCGCAAGCGGCCAGAATGTTTTTAGCCGATAAACCTGGGCGAGTGTTAAGCATTGAAACTTTAGTAGCGACAACTATCTTGCTGCGATCGCGCTTAGTTAGCCACTTACCAATAATTGTTTCTGATTCGCCACCTTGGTTGCCGGGTTTCCATTGCGAGTAAACATCTGCGGTATCTAGGAAATTGCCACCGTGTGCGGCATAAGCATCGAGCACTTGATGTGATTCTGTTTCATCTGCGCTCCAGCCAAAGACATTTGTGCCTAAGCAGAGCGGATGAACTACTAAGTCAGTTTCTGGAATTGTGAGCATGGTCAAATCTTAGCCATACTCAATACAATTAGACATGATCGCTAAACGCTTACGGATTATTCTGGCTGCTGTAGTTACTCTAACAACTGTGGGTTTGCATCCGGCTAGTGCCTATAACAGCAATTCGGTATTACCAACGTGGGCAAATAGCGCAACGATCTATGAAGTAAACGTTCGTCAATACACCGAAGCTGGAACATTTAAAGCTTTCGAAGCAAATTTACCTAGGTTGCAAAAACTTGGTGTGAAAATTCTTTGGTTGATGCCAATTCACCCAATTTCTAAGTTGGAACGTAAAGGTTCTCTTGGCTCGCCATACGCTGTCGCTGATTACAAAGGTATCAACCCGGAGTTCGGAAATGAAGCAGATTTTAAATCTTTAGTAAATAAGGCTCATTCACTTGGTTTTAAAGTGATTCTCGACTGGGTAGCAAATCATTCTGGTTGGGATAATCCTTGGATAGCCAATAAGTCTTGGTATCACACAGATGGCAGCGGCAATGTTGTTCCGCCAAATAAAGACTGGCTAGATGTTGCTTGGTTAGATTACAAAAACCAAGATATGCGCAGAGCCATGATCGATGCGATGGCCTATTGGGTTAAGACATTTGATGTCGATGGTTTCCGCGCCGATGTTGCAGCAGGCGTACCAACAGACTTCTGGAAGCAGGCAAATACTCAGTTACAGGCGATAAAGCCGCTATTTATGCTCGCTGAAGACCAAAGTGTGCAGAGCTTGCTAGATGATGCTTTTATCGCAAATTACAACTGGGAACTTAAAGATTTAGTTAAAGCTATTGCCGATGGCAGCAAGGACCGCACAGATCTAGAGGCGCTTGCAACAAATCAAACATTTACTTATCCAACTCGATCTTTCCCAATGAATTTCATAACAAATCACGATGAAAATAGTTGGAGTGGTACTGAGTTTGATCGGTTAGGAGCCGCAGTTTCAGCAATGGCAGCTCTGACTTTCACATATCCAGGAATGCCTCTGATTTATTCAGGTCAAGAAGTTGGCAACACAAAGCGGTTAGCTTTCTTTGAAAAAGACTTTATTCCAGGTTTAACAGTTGCTAACTCAACCACAGCTTTCTATACCAAGTTAGTTTCCTTAAAGACCAAGAACGCGGCGCTTTGGAATAACTCAACTGCCAAGTTCGTACCAACGCCAGGAAATAACGATTCTGTGATTGCTTACTCGCGCACTTCAGGTGTTAATAAAGTTCTAACTGTAATTAACGCAACAAATACGACCCAAAAAGTAACTTTGAATTTAACTAAATTAAATGCGGCCTACTATCTATTTAGCACAGGCAAGTTAGCAACACTTAAAACAAAACTCACGTTGACGCTAAAGCCT
>CAIXTG010000219.1 GCA_903922325.1 uncultured Actinomycetes bacterium | reverse complement strand
GCTGGCGCAGATCGGCAAGAGCGAGGCAGTAAATATGACTACTGGCGAAATTACTGGTGCTTGACAAGCACGGCAGGATAGAAGCATGAAGCGCAACGAACTATTGATTTTGACCGGCATGTCAGGTGCTGGTCGATCTACCGTTGCCCATTCCCTGGAAGATTTGGGCTGGTATGTAGTCGATAACTTGCCACCCTCACTTCTGCCGGCCTTAGCCAAGCAATCAAGTGATGGTGAGCTGCCGGCTTTGGCAGTCGTCGTCGATGTTCGTGGTGGAAAATTCTTCGATGATTTAAATGCGGCATTAGCGAATTTAAAGAATGACGGAATCAAGTTTCGGTTACTTTTTCTTGATGCTTCAGATCATTCACTAGTTGCCCGATTTGAAAGTACTCGTCGTCCGCATCCGCTGCAAGGCGGAGATCGCATCTCCGATGGAATTGATCGCGAACGAGCCAAGTTGCATGAACTTCGCGAGAGCGCCGATGTAGTGATCGATACTTCAAATTTAAATGTGCATCAGTTAGCAAAACGTACGAGCGAAATTTTCGCCGAGGGAATGATCGAAGGCGTTCGACTAAATATTCTTAGTTTCGGTTACAAGTATGGAATTCCGGTCGATGCTGATCTAGTTCTTGATTGCCGATTCATTCCTAACCCACATTGGGTGCCAGAGTTACGCCCACTGACCGGGCTAGATCAAGCAGTAAGTGATCGCGTTTTTTCCAATGAGGGTGTTACTGAATTTGTAGCGGATTACGTCAAGTTAATTCGAGATATGTTGCCTGGCTATATTCGTGAAGGTAAGAAATATTTAACCATCGCAATTGGGTGCACGGGCGGCAAGCATCGCAGTGTTGCAATCTCAACTGAAATTGCTAAGCAATTGAGCTCAACAAGTTCTGAGCTTGCAGTATCGGCGCACGCAGTACATCGAGATCTCGGCCGCGAATGAGTTCAGCTCGCGTTGTTGCTCTAGGCGGGGGACACGGCCTAGCTGCAACCCTTACTTCGCTGCGTGCAATCACCGATCAAATTACTGCAATTGTTACCGTCGCCGATAATGGTGGTTCAAGTGGTCGATTGCGCCAAGAATTTCCAATTTTTCCACCCGGAGATCTGCGTATGGCACTTGCTGCACTTTGTGCCGATGATGAATGGGGTCGCAGTTGGGCCGAGATTATGCAATACCGCTTTACTAGCGAAGGCCCGCTCGATGGTCACGCAGTTGGAAATCTTTTACTGGCTGCACTTTGGGATCGCGACGAAGATCCAGTTGCGGGTTTAGATCGAGTAGGCGCTTTGTTAAAAGTAGTTGGTCGAGTATTACCAATGGCTGCAGTGCCACTTGATATTGAAGCAACATTTACCTCATCGATCGGACGCATCAATGTGCGCGGGCAAGCCGAAGTAGCAACGGCAAAAGGAAAACTAGAATCTTTAAGGCTGCTGCCAGAAAATCCAGCCGCTCGTAGCGAAGCTCTGGCTGCAATTAGTAACGCCGAGGTAATCACCATGGGGCCAGGTTCTTGGATTTCTAGTGTGCTGCCGCATTTAATGGTGCCGGCTCAACGCGATGCAATTGTGCATTCAAAGGCAAAGAAAGTTGTGTTACTAAATCTTGATGCCAATATTCATACGTCGGGCGATGAATATGCCGGCTACTCTGCCGAAGATCATTTACACCTTTTGCATAAATACGCCCCTGAATTAAAAGTCGACTATGTGATTGCTGACTCAGATGTTGTAACTGATCGTTTAGCTTTGGAAAATATGGTGCAATCACTCGGTGGCTCGCTGATTTCGGCCGATTTATCGATGGGACCAGGCAGTTCTGCCCACGATGTCCGAAAATTGACCCCAGTTTTGGCACACATCATCGAGCAAAGACTGGTTGGATAACGCCATGGCAATGACCGCATCGGTGAAGGACGAACTCACCAGACTCTCAATTACCAAACCTTGCTGCCGCAAAGCCGAGGTCTCTTCGCTCCTTCGTTTCGCGGGTGGTCTGCATATCGCTGCCGGCAAAATTGTGGTTGAAGTTGAATTAGATACCGCTCAAAGCGCCCGTCGTTTACGTAAAGATATTGCTGATATTTACGGGCACGAATCCGATCTCGCAGTTCTTTCATCCAGCGGAATTCGAAAAGGATCTCGCTACGTAGTTCGGGTAAATTCCGACGGCGATGCGCTTGCTCGTCAAACAGGTTTAGTAGATGCCAATGGTCGCCCAGTGCGCGGCTTACCACCACAAGTTGTTTCAGCTGCAATTTGCGATGCTGAAGCTGCATGGCGTGGTGCATTTATCGCACATGGTTCACTAACCGAACCAGGTCGTTCGTCTTCGTTAGAAATAACTTGCCCCGGACCTGAAGCAGCGCTTGCTCTAGTTGGTGCCGCGCGTCGGTTAGGCATCGTGGCTAAAGCTCGCGAAGTGCGCGGAGTCGATCGCGTAGTAATTCGCGATGGCGATGCAATCGGAGTTTTGTTAACTCGCTTAGGTGCACACGAGTCAGTCCTTGCTTGGGAAGAACGTCGTATGCGTCGCGAAGTTCGCGCTACTGCAAATCGTTTAGCGAATTTTGATGATGCAAACTTGCGCCGTTCTGCTCGCGCTGCTGTTGCGGCCTCTGCTCGAGTTGCACGAGCCATGGAGATTTTGGGCCCAGAAATTCCAGATCATTTAAAAGAGGCTGGCGAACTTCGTATTCAACATGGCCAAGCTAGCCTCGAAGAATTAGGTTCACTAGCTGTCCCGCCAATGACCAAAGATGCAATTGCCGGTCGCATTCGTCGCTTATTGGCAATGGCTGATAAGCGCGCTTCAGATCTGGGAATTCCAGATACCGAGGCCGGGCTTTCGCCAGATCTGCTTAATTAACCAAGGATTCATTTAGTTGAGCGTGCCTGCGAGGGCTATCACAGCCTATGTAACTAATTAGTAGTAAACCTTTTTGGTAGGGTTAGGGCGTACCCCAGCGCTGTGGTGAGTTAATAAATTTCTTCGGATCTGAAGAATTCACGCACTAGAAGCGAGGTTTACCGTGATTAATGTTGGAATCAATGGCTTTGGCCGCATCGGACGTAACTTTTTCCGCGCCGCACTAACTAATCCAAATATCAATATCGTCGGCATTAACGATCTGACCGACAATGCAACTTTGGCCCACCTTTTAAAGTACGACTCAATCTTGGGTCGCTTGGGCCTTGAAGTTTCACACACTGAAGACACCATCACAGTTGGTGGCAAGACCATTAAAGTTTTCGCAGAGCGCGATCCAGCAAATCTTCCTTGGGCTGCAGTTGGCGCAACTGTAGTTGTTGAATCAACTGGTATTTTCACGAAGGCTGCCGATGCTGGCAAGCACATCACAGCGGGTGCAAAGAAAGTAATTATTTCGGCGCCGGCCACAGATGAAGACATCACAATTGTGATGGGTGTTAACCACGAAAATTATGATGCGACAAAGCACAACATCATTTCTAACGCGTCATGTACAACTAACTGCTTAGCACCTATGGCTAAAGTACTAAACGATAACTGGGGCATCGTTAAGGGTCTAATGACCACAATTCACGCATATACAAATGACCAGGTTATTTTGGACTTCCCACACAAGGATCTTCGTCGTGCTCGTGCAGCTGCAACAAACATGATCCCTACTTCAACTGGTGCTGCTAAAGCAATCGCGTTGGTACTGCCAGAGTTAAAGGGCAAGCTCGATGGCTATGCAATGCGCGTTCCAGTTCCAACCGGTTCAGCAACTGACTTAACTGTTG
>CAIXTG010000218.1 GCA_903922325.1 uncultured Actinomycetes bacterium | reverse complement strand
TGACGATTTTGATGGGCTAGTTTCTGAGGTTTACCGAATCTGCGAGCTTTGGATTAGCAAAGGCGTGACAATATTCCGCGTTGATAATCCACATACCAAGCCAGTTCTTTTCTGGCAAACGCTAATTGCTAAAGTAAATGCAAAATACCCCGAGATAGTTTTCTTAGCCGAAGCATTTACTAAGCCAGCCATGATGCACGCCCTTGGCAAAGCAGGATTCCAACAGTCTTATACCTACTTCACTTGGCGAACAACCAAACATGAGCTAACTGAATATGGCAATGAAGTTTCACATCAAACCAGTGCATTCTTTCGCCCTAATTTTTGGGTCAATACTCCAGATATCTTGCCATTTCATTTGCAAAGTGGAAACCCCGCAATGTTTGCCCTTCGCGCAGTCCTTGCTTCGACGCTAACTCCTTCATGGGGAATGTATGCCGGCTATGAGCTATTTGAACATCGAGTGTTAAGTGAAGGCCGCGAAGAATACTTAGATTCTGAGAAATATCAGATCAAGGTGCGCGACTGGGATGGCGCCAAGCAATCGCTAGTGCCGCTAGTTACTAAGTTAAACAAGATCCGAAACGCTAATCGTGCTCTGCAGCGCCTGCGTAATCTGCATTTCCACCACACTGATAACGAGGCAATAATCGCTTATTCCAAGCGTGACGGTGAGAATTTAGTTCTTGTTATCGTCAATCTTGACCCTTCAAATGCGCAAGCGACTGTGGTTCACTGGAACATGGATTTGCTAGGACTAACTGGAGATTCATTTGTAGTCGATGACCAGATAACCGGAAATTCATTTAGCTGGAATCGCGACAGCTTTGTCAGTCTTGATCCGCGGGGCGATTACAACAATGTGGCTCATATTGCCGTGGTGCGGATCCCTTAACTAATGAAAATCTTTCGCCGCAAACCACAGGTAGTACCAAATCAACCTGGCGCTTTGGGTGAACTTGATCTTTATTTAATTGCCGAAGGCCGTCATGAAGAACTTTGGAAAGTTCTTGGTTCACATGTGCAGCGCGATGCTGACGGAAAATTGCTCGGCACATCTTTTGCGCTTTGGGCGCCAAATGCTCGCGACGTAAGTTTGATCAGCGATCTAAATTACTGGGATCGCAATACACACCGAATGTGGCGCATTGAAAACACAGGCATTTGGCAAATCTTCATTGCTGATTTAGCTCCAGGTACTAAATACAAATTTGCGGTTCACACCAATGATGGTCGTTGGGTTGACCATGCTGATCCGATGGCTCGCGCTACTGAGGTTCCACCGCTAACTGCTTCAATTGTTGAAGAATCTAATTACCAATGGAGTGACGAGAGCTGGATTAGCGAACGAAGTAAGTTTGAGTCATGGCGCAGCGCAGTTTCAGTTTACGAAGTACACCTTGGTTCTTGGCGACTTGGTTTAAATTACCAAGAATTAGCAACGCAATTAGTTGCCTATTTACAAGAAACTGGCTTCACTCATGTTGAATTCTTACCAGTGATGGAACATCCATATGGTCCGTCATGGGGTTATCAAGTAACTTCTTTCTTCGCACCATCTTCGCGTTTTGGCTCACCCGATGAATTCAAATTCTTAGTTAACGCACTGCACGATGCTGGCATCGGCGTGATTCTCGATTGGGTGCCTGCGCATTTTCCAAAAGATGAATGGGCGCTGGCCAAATTCGACGGAACTGCCCTTTATGAGCATGCAGATCCGCGTTTAGGCGAGCATCCCGACTGGGGCACGCTGATCTTTAACTTCGGTCGCAATGAAGTTCGTAACTTCATCGTTGCTAGTGCTTTGTATTGGCTAACTGAATTCCACATTGATGGGTTGCGGGTAGATGCCGTGGCTTCGATGCTCTACTTGGATTATTCGCGCAAAGAAGGCGAATGGGTGCCTAATAAATTTGGTGGCCGTGAGAATCTAGAAGCTGTGCAGTTATTGCAAGAAGCAACTTCAACTGCATATCGGACCCACCCAGGCATCATGATGATTGCTGAAGAATCAACGGCTTGGCCTGGTGTAACACGCAGTACAGATTCAGATGGCATCGGTTTTGGTTTCAAGTGGAACATGGGCTGGATGCATGACACTTTGGAATATTTGCAGCGCGACCCAATTCATCGCGTGCATCACCACAACGAAATAACGTTCTCAATTCTCTACGCCTGGTCTGAGAATTTCATGTTGCCACTTTCCCATGATGAAGTTGTTCATGGCAAAGGTTCGCTAGTTAATAAATTCCCGGGTGATCGTTGGCAGAAGCTGGCAACCTTGCGCGCGCTATATGGATTCATGTGGGCGCACCCTGGCAAGAAGCTTCTTTTTATGGGTCAAGAGTTTGCGCAAAATGATGAGTGGAGTGAATCTGCTGGATTACAGTGGCACCTAACTCAATACGATGAACATAAAGGTGTCGCAAAAGCGATTTCTCAGATGAACAACCTTTATAAATCTACTCCAGCGCTATTTGAAAAAGATACTTCGCCTGAAGGATTCTCATGGTTGGTAGGAAACGATGCCGCAAGCAATGTTTTGGCATTTACCCGATGGGCAGATGATGGCCAGCCACTTGTCTGTATAACTAATTTCTCTCCCGTGCCACATGAGAACTATCGTTTACCAATGCCAAAGGCTGGAACCTGGCGCGAAGTTTTAAACACTGATGATTTAGCTTTTGGTGGAAGTGGCGTAATTAATCAGCCAATCGAAATAGCTGAAGGTTCTGATTTAGTAATTACCTTAAGAGTTGCCCCACTAGCTACCCTCTGGCTGGCTTTGCC
>CAIXTG010000217.1 GCA_903922325.1 uncultured Actinomycetes bacterium | reverse complement strand
TCGCGTCCGACCTGTGATGGTGGAGGAGTATTCACGGATGACAAGGGAAGTGGTCTCGTTGTTTTAACCACTGGAGTAGCACGCGGTGGTCAAGCTCCAGGAGTTCTAGAGGCCCATGAATTCACACATGCAATTCAGCAAAATCAACTACGACGAGCATCTGTGTGGCCATTAACAAATGCATGGCCAGCCACCTGGTATATCGAAGGCCAAGCACTATTTGCGGAAAACGCCTCGATCTTTAATCAATCATTTGATCTTTATACAAAGAACCGCCGATCCTCATCTTTGGACCTCTACAGAGATTCAGCAATAACCTCTGCATGGATTCAAGAATTCTTTGTTGTAAATCAATCTCAAGCTTGGTTTAACAAGTATCCACGTTGGCGCCAATATGACTTGGGAGCGATGTTGATTGAGACATTAACGGCGATAAAGGGCCCTAGCTCAACCATGGAGATCTGGAAGTTAATGGGAACAGGCCAAAGCTTTAATCAAGCCTTTGAAAATATTTACGGAACTTCGTTTGATAAAGCTTTGCCAATTATTTCGAAGGCAATCGCGCTTCAGCTAGGGCGAAGTTAATTCATGCAGCACAAAAAGCACTTAGGACTGGCAATCGTTTTAATCCTCGCCCTTGCGACGCCACTCCATGCTGCAGCACCCAAAGCTGGAGCCAAGTGCACAAAGGCTGGGTCAACAGCCACTGCATCTGGAAAGAAATACACCTGCGTTAAGTCAGGAACAAAGCTTGTGTGGAATAAAGGCGTGGCAATAAAGAAGCCGGCACCGGTAGCAACACCTACGCAAACACCTTCTCCATCTCCAACTCCAGAACCAACACCTACGCCAACACCTACGCCAACCCCAACACCGACTCCAACTCCCACACCTAAAGATCTCACATTCTCTAACATTGCCGAAAATGTCGATGCGATAGCTTTCAATGTTTATAGCAAGTACGAGACGTTAATGGCTACCAATTATCAAAGCACGATTAAAGTCAACACAATAGTTGGGCCCAATACAGTCCCCGTCAATAAGAATTCAGCCGCCGCATATCAGATTGCCTCAAAGATATTTCAGAATTTCAAGCAACCTGATGAAGTCTTTGGAATTTATTATAATTTTGCCGATAAAGAATGGGCAAAGAATGAAGTTGCCATTAGAGCCGGTAAAGATACGGCTAACTTTCAATTTGGGTATTCCTGTCCAAATGCATCGCGCTGTTGGGATGCAAGTGCTTCCATAACGCTAGATTGGAAAGCTATTGCTCACTTTGGAGCATCCGATCCCGGCGGATCTATCGATACATCCGAGTTAACTGGTGAAATTCAAATTCACGAGTTCACACATTCAATTTCTTTCTATCAGTTAAAGCCAATTAGGGGTAATTACTACAACCTCACACCGGATTGGTTTGCAGAAGGTCATGCTTCCTTTGCAGGTAAATTGGGTTCGTCCCCTTCATTTGAAGAATACAAAATGACAAGAATTCGAGCTCAACGTAATCCTCGCCCACAAGCCGACATAAAGGATTATCAGCCTGAAAACATTTTGCGCTTCTATGCGGAATTCAGCAAGTATCCCGAAGTGTCAAAAATTGAACGCTTCTACCTTTATTCATTGGGTTGGTCGACCATCGAGGCTCTTGCCGCAATTGGGGGAATCGATTCACCAATGAATCTCTTCGTTGAAACTACAAAGGGCTTAACCTTCAAGCAGGCATTTAAGAAGATTTATGGGATTGAGTGGGAAGCAGCTGCTCCGATATTGGCAGAGGTGGTTTCTAAGCAATTCCGTGTTTATCATCCATAAAAAATTTGTTCGAAAGATTAAAACTGTGACTTTTCCCAACCAGGCGAGAAGTAATTAGCAAACCATTTTGCGTAGCTGTCATATTCGGCGTAGAAACTCTCAACAGAGACACCGAATGTCTTTTCAAAGCTCTGCCACCACCTATTTCCACGCGAGAGCGTTCCCATGAAAGAAAGGACCTTGTCGCTTCCATACTTTCCAGCCAAGAAGTTAATGGCCACTTTTCCTCGCGAATAGACAAG
>CAIXTG010000216.1 GCA_903922325.1 uncultured Actinomycetes bacterium | reverse complement strand
GTTGATTGTTTGAATACTTTGGAATCAACGAAGCCCTACCAAGGCCACCTGATCCAACCGAAACCTGCAGAGTGTTTCCCACTATTTCAGCATCAGCAAAATCAGCTTGTTTGAGAATTGTGGCAGCAGGGATTGTTGCAGTTACTTCCAGTGTGCCGATTAAGTTCGGTTTGGATTTCGCGATATTGCGAGCGTCAATTTCCAGCGAAGGCGCGACTTTCGTGCTGTCATCTGATGATTGACCAATGTCAATCTGAGCCGATTTGATTGAATCTGATGCCATATCACTTGGAATATTGCTTAGCGGAATCGATACCTCAACATCTGTTGCGTTGGGCAATTGCTCATAAACACGCGAAGCTATCCGGGAAGACATCACTTTCTCTGCCGTCAGCGCTCCAGCCCCGAAAACAAAAATTGCTAAACCAATCGCAATTAATGGGAAGTATCTTTTCTTCATTACTCAAGCCTTTCCGAGCTGAACAGAGGTACGGTTTATCTGGCGATGCTACGTGTTAATTATGGGTAATCCATCAGAAGGTAACAATTGTGAAAGCTAAGAGAAAATGAGAAAGCCCTGGACTGAGTTACCAGTACAGGGCTTTCTCGGTGAAAATTAAGAATTAGGCGTTTAAATTAGCCTTCTTCTGACGCGAAGTCATGCGACCACGTTCTGCTTGATCAAGGACAACTTTACGAATACGAACTACTGCTGGAGTAACTTCAACGCATTCATCTTCGCGACAGAATTCGAGAGCACCTTCCATGTTTAGCTTCTTAGGCGGAATTAAACGTTCTGATTCATCGGTACCTGAAGCACGCATGTTGGTAAGTTTCTTTTCGCGTACACAGTTAACGTCCATGTCATCGTTACGTGAGTTCTCGCCGATAACCATTCCTTCGTAAACTTCATCGCCAGGTTCAACGAAAATAGTTCCGCGATCTTGGGTACCGTAAAGTGCGTATGAAGTAACGGTGCCCATGCGATCTGAAACAAGAGAACCAGTTGCGCGCGTACGAATATCACCGAACCAAGGCTCGTAACCATCAAAGACGTGGTGTAGCAAACCGGTGCCGCGAGTTTCAGTTAAGAACTCAGTACGGAAACCGATCAAGCCACGTGAAGGAACTTTGTAATCAAGGCGGATCCAGCCAGTGCCATGGTTAACCATTTGCTCCATGCGACCCTTGCGAAGCGCCATCAACTGAGTAAGTACACCTAAGTATTCTTCAGGTGCATCAATTGTTAAGCGCTCCATTGGTTCGTGAACCTTGCCATCGATCTTCTTAATAACTACCTGTGGTTTACCAACAGTTAGTTCGAAACCTTCACGCTTCATGATTTCAACTAGAACGGCTAGCTGAAGTTCGCCACGACCTTGAACTTCCCAAGTATCAGGGCGATCAGTATTTAGAACGCGTAGTGAAACGTTACCTACGAGCTCGGCATCAAGACGGCCCTTAACTTGGCGCGCAGTAAGCAGTTTGCCGCTCTTGCCCGCTAGAGGTGAGGTATTGATACCGATTGTCATCGAAATAGATGGTTCATCAACGATGATCAAAGGCAATGCGTGTGGATTTTCATTATCAGCCAGCGTCTCGCCCAAGGTAATTGTGTCGATACCAGCAACGGCAATGATGTCGCCAGGATGCGCTTCAAGGGTTGGTACGCGCTCTAGCGCTTCAGTAATTAGTAACTCTGAAATCTTTACGCGCTCTGTTGTGCCATCTGTCTTAATCCAAGTAACAGTTTGTCCCTTTTTAATTACACCTTCGCGGACGCGGCATAGAGCTAAGCGACCAAGGAATGGTGATGAGTCAAGGTTTGTAACGTGTGCTTGCAGTGGAGCACCTTCGTGATATTCAGGTGCTGGAATTGCCGAGAAGATAGTGTCGAACAAAACGTCAAGATTTGTTTCTTCTGGCATTCCACCATCGGCTGGACGAGTAAGTGATGCGCGTCCGGCTTTAGCTGACGCGTATACAACTGGGAATTCAATTTGTTCTTCGTTAGCACCAAGGTCAAGGAAAAGTTCGTATGCCTCATCAACAACTTCGGCGATACGTGAATCGGGACGGTCAACTTTGTTAATCAACAAAATAACGGGCAGATTCTTTTCTAGTGCTTTACGCAAAACGAAACGTGTTTGTGGCAATGGACCTTCTGACGCATCAACTAACAAGATAACGCCGTCAACCATTTCAAGTCCGCGCTCTACTTCGCCACCAAAGTCTGCGTGGCCTGGCGTATCAATGATGTTAACGATTGTGTCACCGCGCTTAACAGCT
>CAIXTG010000215.1 GCA_903922325.1 uncultured Actinomycetes bacterium | reverse complement strand
GCGATAAATGTCGCAATTGATGAAGAGTTACATCGATTGGGGGATCCGCGTCGGTATCCCTTCGCAGCCTTTGATTTAGCTGCTGGATCTGCCTTTGAAAAATTAGCGGTGATTAGAGCAATTCTGGGCAAGCCAAAGGCTGATCAATCGATTGCGGAATATTTAGTCAGTGCTGGTTTAGGTAAAACATTTAACCGGGCGCTTCGGCCTTTCCTGCGCGGCGTTTACCTAACCGACTTATCAAATGTCTCGGCTGATACGGGGCTAGAAATTATTAAGACCTTTATTGGTGGAAAGCCTGGGTTGCCAAGCGGTGGGGTCGGTGCGTTATCTAAGGCAATGGCTAATGAAATTAACGATCTTAGGTTGGGAGTAACTGTAAATTCGATTAAGCCCGGACTTGTTGTAACGTCCGAAGGTCAGATTTCGGCAAATGAAATTATTGTGGCAACCGATAGCACTACTTCAGCACAATTACTTGATCAGACATCAGTGACCAAACTTGCTGGCTGCACAACTTGGTATCACAGCGCCCCGAAAGCTCCGGTCTCACATGGCCAACTCATTGTCGACGGCCAAAACAGAGGCGCTGTCATTAATACTTTAGTAATCTCAAATTTCATTCCTGAATACGCACCAACAGGCAAGAACTTAGTTTCTTCGACCACCGATGTTGGCGTTACTGAATCTGAAGTTCGCCGACATTTAGCAACGTTGTATAACTGCGATAATCGCGATTGGGAGTTAATCGCTAAGTATGAAATTCCGGCAGCGCTTCCAATAGGTTCTAAGCGAATAACACAGCCAATCGAAAGTCGCATACGCGAGGGAATCTATTTGGCAGGGGATGGACAAGTTGGTCCTTCGCAAAATGGGGCACTGAAATCAGGGCGATTAGCCGCAATAGCAGTGTTAGCTAATTAATCAACTAACTTTTCGAGCGCTGATGAAATATGTGGGTAATCGAAAGTAAAGCCAGCTTCGGTAAGTACCTGTGGCATCACTTTCTTTGAACCAAGCACTTCAGCTGAGAAACCGCCCAACACTATTTTTAGCGCAATAGCTGGAACTGGGAAAAGTGCCGGACGGTGCATCGCACGAGCCAGACCCGCGGTAAATTCAGAATTAGTAACTGGGTTAGGTGAAGTTAAATTAACCGGACCAGAAACCTTATTCTCCAATAAAAAAGCAATCGCCCTAATCTGATCGTGCAAAGTAATCCAAGACCACCATTGCTTACCGTTACTGAGCTTGCCACCTAAACCAAAGCGAAAGATCGGCAACATCTTGCCTAAAGCGCCACCAGTTGGGTCAAGCACTAAACCGGTGCGAAGTTTTACGGTTCGCACATCGCCAGCAAGGTCTGCCGCAGATTCCCATTCACGGCAAACGGCTGCTAAGAAATCATCACCAACTCGATCGCTTTCAATTACGGCGCGATTACCGCTCTCGCCATACCAACCAATAGCACTTGCTGAAATAAATACTTGTGGCTTAACGATCGCGACTGCTTTTGCAATTGTCGTTGTGCCGAGTAAACGTGAATTTAGAATCTCGCTCTTATATTTCTTGGTCCATCGCTTATCGCTAACACCGGCACCAGCTAAGTGAATTACTGCATCAACTCCAGCTAGAGCTTCCATATCAACAGTGCCAGCAATTGGATCCCAAGTGATTTCCTCACTCGAGACTGCGGGACGCCTAACTAAGCGCTGAACTGTATGACCTTGTGACTTCAGATAACCAACTAAAGAACTACCGATCAGGCCAGATGCGCCAGTGACGGCAATACGTTGTGGCGGCAGCAAATTAAAGTCCTAAGTCTGATTCGAAAGCGCCACCTTCTAGGCGTTCCTTCAAAGTCACTAAGAAGCGTGCTGCATCTGCGCCATCGACAACTCGATGATCGTATGAGAGACCAAGGTAGACCATTGAACGAATCGCAATAGTTTCGCCGCCATCTTCACCGCGAACAACCATTGGACGCTTAACGATTGCACCTAGGCCCAAAATCGCAACCTGTGGTTGGTTAATGATTGGGGTATCAAATAGTGCGCCACGGCTGCCAGTGTTAGTAAGAGTGAAAGTTCCGCCGCCGAGTTCATCGGGAGTTACTTTGTTATCGCGAGTGCGTGCAGCAAGATCTGAAATCTTACGAGCAATGCCACCCATATTTAGATCGCCAGCATTGGAAATAACTGGCACTAATAAACCGCGCTCAGTATCAACTGCGATACCAAGATGCTCAGCACCATGATAAGTAATTTGGTCACCTTCGACAGATGAGTTAAGAACTGGGTGCTGCTTCAGCGCCTCGCAAGTTGCAACCGCGAAGAATGGAAGGAAGGAAAGCTTGACGCCTTCACGTGCTTCAAAACTTGCTTTTGACTTATCGCGCAGACGAGCAATCTTTGTAACATCAACTTCGATAACAGTTGTTAACTGCGCACTAACTTGTAGCGATTCAACCATGCGAGCTGCGATAACTTTGCGCAGACGTGACATTGTCACAGTGGTTCCGCGAAGAGGCGATACCGCAATAGCTGGCGCTGATGTGCGAGGAGCAGAACTGACTGGTGCGGCTGCAACTGGCGCAGATTTCTTAGGAGCTGCAAGTTCGACATCTTCACGACGAATTCGGCCACCAATACCGGTGCCCTTAACAGAGGCAAGGTTTACACCAAGTTCAGAAGCTAACTTGCGAACAAGTGGAGTTACATAAGCATCAGCTGGTTGTGAAATAGCTGCTGAAACTGCAACCGGCGCAGCAGGTGCAGCAACTACCGGAGCTGCCACAACTGGCGCAGCTGGTGGGGGAGTCACGACAGCGGCAACTACTGGCGCCGCAGGTGCTGCAGCAACCGGAGCTGGGGCAGAACCTGATGCGCCGATTAAAGCTAAACGGGCACCAACTGCAACAGTGGTGTCGATTGGAACATCGATTGCTAGCAAGATGCCCGCAACTGGTGAAGGAATTTCGGTATCAACTTTGTCCGTAGAAACTTCAAGCAACGCTTCATCAACTGCAACCGAGTCACCAACATTTTTTAACCAGCGAGTCACGGTGCCTTCGGAAACTGATTCACCAAGAGCTGGCATTGAAATTACAGTGCCTGCACCACTTGCCGCTGGAGCAACAGGTGCAGCAACTGGAGCTGGGGTAACAGGTGCAGCTGCAACAGGCGCGGCTACAACTGGAGTCGGAGTTGAAGCAACTGGTGCTGCTGGAGCTGGGGCAGCAGCGGCTGCACCATCAGCGATGATCGCTAGTTCGGCGCCAACTGCAACTGTCTGATCGATTCCGACAACAATCTTTTGTAGAACGCCTGCGACAGGTGAAGGAATCTCGGTATCAACTTTGTCGGTCGATACTTCAAGAAGTGGCTCATCGATTGCGATCTGGTCGCCTTCGTTTTTAAGCCAACGTGTGACCGTACCTTCGGTAACGCTCTCGCCAAGT
>CAIXTG010000214.1 GCA_903922325.1 uncultured Actinomycetes bacterium | reverse complement strand
CTGGAACGTGGAATCGCAGCGCACCATGCTGGCTTACTCCCAAGTTTTAAAGAGGCCATCGAAGATCTCTTCAAACGTGGCTATATCAAGGCAGTTTTTGCAACTGAAACGTTGGCCCTTGGAATTAATATGCCTGCTCGAACTGTGGTTTTAGAGAAATTAACTAAATGGAACGGTGAAGCGCATGTACCAATCACGCCAGGGGAGTACACGCAGTTAACTGGGCGAGCAGGGCGTCGCGGCATTGATATTGAAGGAAACGCTGTTGTGCAATGGTCACCTTCGGTTGATTCAGCAACCGCGGCTGGTTTAGCTTCTACGCGAACTTATCCGCTGCGTTCATCATTTACGCCTACTTACAACATGGCGATCAACTTAATTAGTCGCTTCGGTCGAGAGCGGGCTCGCGGTTCCCTCGAATCGTCGTTTGCGCAGTTCCAAGCCGATCGCGCTGTAGTTGGCCTTGATCGACAAGTCCGACGCAATCAGACCGCAATTGATGAACTCGTCGAATCGGCTCAATGTCATTTGGGTGATTTCAACTCTTATGCATCGATGCGTCGTGAGATAAAGGAACTTGAAGCGCTGTTATCAAAACGCGGCGGCCGCAAAACTTTTGATAATCGACAACGTCAACATCTCGAGGGCGAGATAGATCAGTTGCGTAAAGCTTTGCGAAATCACGCTTGCCACGGATGTAATGAACGTGAAGCACACGCACGTTTACAGGAACGAGCCGGTCGATTACGTCGCGAGAATGAAGGCTTAACTAATCGCATTGAGAACCGCACACACGTCATCGCTAAAACGTTTGATCGCATCTGCGCAGTTCTAGATGAACTCGGATATATCGAAGGTGAAAAACCACTGGCTCAAGGAAAAATACTTGCGAAAATTTACGCCGAATCTGACCTGTTACTAACTGAAACAATTCGCTTAGGCTTACTCGATGATTTGAATCCGGCTGAATTACTCTCAGTTGTCTCATGCATGATCTATCAATCTCGTTCTCAAGAAGACTTAGCTCCTAAAATTCCGCACCAGAATGTAGCTAATGCGCTGGGTGAAATCGCACATGTTTGGGGTCAGCTCGAAGAGATCGAAGAAAAGCACCAAGTGCAGACACAGAAAGCACCAGACCTAGGCTTTTGTTACATCTCTTACCGCTGGGCCAATGGCAACTCACTTAATAACGTGCTTAAGGGCAGCGATATGTCGGTAGGCGATTTTGTCAGATCGACCAAACAACTAATCGATCTCATGAATCAAATCGCAACGGCGAGTGAGAAGCTGCGACCTACTTGTCGCGAGGCAGTTAAGCGTATTGATCGGGGAGTAGTCAGTTATATGCTGGGTGACTTATGACTTTAATGTTGCTCGATAGCGCTTCGCTTTGGTACCGCGCTTACTATGGAATGCCTGACACTTTATTGGCACCCGATGGAACTCCCGTTAATGCAATTCGCGGCTACCTTGATATGACGGCGCGATTGGTGGGAATTTATAAACCCAATCGTCTGGTTGCGTGCCTCGATGGTGATTGGCGACCAAGTTGGCGCGTTGATATTTTCCCGGCTTATAAAGCTAATCGTTTGGAAGAAGAAGGTGAAGAAGAAGTAGAGCCAGAAACGCTAACTCCGCAGATACCGATCCTGCTGGATATTTTGGATCTTTTCGGAATCCCAGTCGTTGGAGTTGATGACTATGAAGCCGACGATGTTATGGCTACCTATGCCGAAGTAGAAAAAGGCCCAATTCGAATTGTTACTGGAGATCGCGATCTATTTCAAATGGTTGATGACAAACGCGATATTAAAATTGTTTATCTGG
>CAIXTG010000213.1 GCA_903922325.1 uncultured Actinomycetes bacterium | reverse complement strand
CTTAAGAAAGTTTTCTTCGATCAAGCTAGATATTTAAATGTAGTCCTCTTGGTTAGAAAGACTTGCGAGTTAACTGCAACCGTTTTACTAGCGGTCATCTTGTTGCGTGAATATTCATCGGCCCAAGCAATGGCGCTAACGGTTGCGATCATGGTGGTCATTTCATATGTAATGGTTGGCGTTGGACCTCGCACCCTCGGTAAGCAAAGACCAGATAATTGGGCGTTAGCTGGCGCAACCGTGGCTTATTTCTTGGCATTTATTCTGGCCCCAGTCACCAAATTACTTATTGCAATTGGTAATGCGATAACCCCTGGAAAAGGTTTCCGAAGTGGGCCGTTTGCTAATGAAGCTGAACTTCGCGACTTAGTGGATCAAGCACACGAACGTGGCCTGGTTGAGTCTGATGAGCACGAAATGATTCACTCGGTATTTGAATTAGGAGACACTTTGGTGCGCGAATTAATGGTGCCACGTACCGACATGGTTTGGGTCGAAAAAGACAAGACGCTGCGCCAAGGTTTATCTCTTGCGCTTCGTTCTGGTTTCTCACGTATTCCTGTTGTCGGCGAGAACATCGATAACATTATTGGAATCACCTATGTTAAGGATCTAGCTCGTCGAGCTCTGGATCATCATGAAGCCGAAACAACTGAGCGCGTAGAACAGCATTTGCGCCCAGCAACTTTTGTTCCTGAGATTAAGATCGCCGCAGAGTTGTTGAAAGAAATGCAGCGCGACCAGATTCACTTAGCAATCGTGGTTGATGAATATGGTGGCACTGCTGGCTTGATCACGATTGAAGACATTATTGAAGAAATCGTGGGCGAGATTGCCGATGAATTTGATGATGGCGATGAGTCATTTACTTGGCTAAATGAGGAAAAGACTAAAGCTCGCGCTAAGGCTGCTTTACACATTGAAGATTTGGCCGAAGAACTTGAAATTGAAATCGAAGCTCAAGACTTTGAAGACGTTGACACTATCGGTGGGCTCATGGCTCAGAAGTTAGGCCGTGTTCCAATTACTGGTAGCACCGTAGATTTGGGTGGTTGGTCAATTACTTCAGAACGTCCAATTGGTCGTCGTCGTAGAATAAGTAGCGTTCTTGTCGAAAAGTTAGTGGAGCCAGTTGCAGATGCTGAATAATCCAGAAGATTTAAAGTTAGTCACTTTGGCGCAAGCAACTTTGAAGCGAAGTGGCGCACAACAAGCTGCTGCTCTACGCGACAACACTGGTCGCACTTATGTGGCAGTTGCAGTTAGTTCCCCTTCACTTACGCTAGATGCAGTTGAAGCAGTATTTACGGTTGCGATGGCATCGCAAATTAGCGGCATCGAGGCCGTGGTCTTTACTGGTGAGCGAAATGCCAAAACCGCAGTAATTACTGAGTTTGCGCCATCGGCTGCGATCTTCTTTGCTAATGATGGGGCAGAGCCCGATAAGATTGCTTAATGCGCATCATTCGATTTAGTCCTGGCCCAGATACCGGCCTTGGTACGGACCCGCTTTTTGGGTTACTCGAAGATGACAACACAATTAGCGTGATCTCGGGAGACCCGATCTATCACGGAGTCACCAAGACCGCCGCGACTACTGAACTCAGCAAAGTGCGCTTATTAGCCCCAGTTATTCCGCGTAGCAAAGTTGTTTGCATTGGCAAGAACTACGCAGATCATGCAGCTGAAATGGGTGGCGTGGTACCTGATGAACCAATCATTTTTATCAAACCAAATACTTCAGTAATCGGCCCTAATGACACCATTGTTTGGCCGAGTATGGCTGGCCAAGTTGATCACGAGGCTGAACTTGCGATCGTGATTGGTCGCATTTGCAAAGATGTTCCTAAAGAGCGAGTTTCTGATGTCATCTTTGGTTACACAATTGCTAACGATGTAACGGCTCGTGATTTACAGAAGAAAGATGGTCAGTGGTCTCGTGCGAAAGGTTTTGATACTTTCTGCCCCCTCGGCCCCTGGATCGATACTGATTTCATTCCGGGCACACAGAAAATTACTGCCACTCTAAACGGTGAAGTAAAACAAGATGGCAAGTTAAGCCAGATGATGTTTGATGTACCGGCAATTGTAGAATTCGTCTCTAAGGTAATGACTTTGCTTCCGGGCGATGTAATTATCACCGGAACTCCAGCTGGTATTGGTCCAATGCCAGAGAAATCAACTATCACCATTGCAATCGATGGTTTAGGTGAATTAACAAATAAGGTGAGTGCTCGTGGGTAAAGAAGTTCGCGTACGTTTTGCACCATCACCAACTGGTGATCTCCATGTTGGAAATATTCGCACTGCGTTATTTGATTGGGCTTATGCCCGTCATACTGGCGGCACATTTATTTTCCGCATCGAAGATACCGATACCACTCGCGTTACTGATGAATACATTCAAGCTGCAATCGATACGCTCAAGTGGCTTGGCTTAGATTGGGATGAGGGCCCAGAAGTTGGCGGCCCAAATGGTCCTTACCTGCAATCGCAACGGTTAGATATTTATGCGCAGTGGGCACAAAAGTTTCTAGATCAAAAAGACGCTTACTATTGCTATTGCACACCTGTTGAATTAGAAGCACGTCGCGAAGCACAACGTGCCGCAAATGTGGCACCTGGTTACGACGGTCAATGCCGCGACTTAACTGATGCGCAGATTGCTGATTACAAAGCCCAGGGCCGTGAAGCCGTTGTGCGCATGCGTATGCCTGATGGCAGCACAACTTTCACTGATGATATTCGCGGCGAAGTGACTTTCGATCATAAATTTGTGCCAGATTTTGTGTTGGTTCGTGGAGAGGGTTCACCGCTTTACACCTTGGCAGTTGCAGTTGATGACGTCATGATGAAAGTGAGCCATGTTCTACGCGGTGAAGATTTGCTTTCTTCGACTCCTCGTCAGATTCGGGTTTATCAAGCGATGGGCGTAAAACCAGAGGATTATCCAACCTTTGCGCACTTGCCATTTGTAATGGGTCAAGACAATGCCAAACTTTCAAAGCGAAATGGCGAAGTTTCTATCGCTTGGTATCGCGAGCGCGGTTTCTTGCCTGAGGCAATTTGTAATTACTTAGCACTTCTTGGCTGGTCGCCCGGAGATGATCGCGAAAATGTAACGATGAAAGAGTTGACCGAGCTATTTACAGTCGACAAAGTTCATTCATCACCTGCTCGATTTGATATGAAGAAGTTAGAGGCTATCAACGGCGACAAGATTCGCGCTCTAACTCCGGAAGAATTTTTAACTTGGTCACTGCCATTTCTAACTAAAGCTGCGGTAATTTCCGGAACAGATGCCGAGATCGCTGTAGTTAAAGCGGCGTTACCAATTATTCAAGAGCGTATTGTGACTTTGGCTGAAGTTCCAGCGATGCTTAATTTCTTATTCGTTAAAAACTTTGCGGTCGCCGAAGATTGCGTAAGTAAAGTAAATGATGAAGCTGCTAAATCAGTTTTAACTCGCAGCATCAGTGAATTAGAAAAGCTAACTACTTGGACTCACGATTCAATTGAGGCAGCGCTACGTTCTTCACTCATTGAAGATATGGGGTTAAAGCCACGTATCGCTTTTGGCGCAGTTCGAATCGCCACAACCGGCAGCAACATTTCGCCACCACTATTTGAATCTATGGAACTACTTGGTCAAGAAGTTAGTTTGCAACGTATCAAATTGGCGCTTTCCCTATAGCTTTTAAGCGGTTTCACTAACTGGAACCCTTTTGGGGTGAAAAAAGCCAAGTGTTATAGTTCCAACATGACGCAGATTTCTGCAGGTGAAAAGTTCAGAAAAGCCCTTGCCCAGGAAAAGCCACTTCAAATCGTGGGCACGATAAACGCAAATCATGCCCTGCTAGCCAAGCGCGCTGGATATAACGCAATCTATCTATCTGGCGGCGGTGTAGCGGCCGGATCTTTAGGCGTACCTGATTTAGGAATTAGCAATCTTGACGATGTTCTTGTCGATGTTCGTCGAATTACCGATGTTTGCGATCTGCCGTTGTTAGTTGATGCCGATACCGGTTTTGGTGCATCTGCTTTTAACATCGGCCGCACTGTTAAGTCTTTGATTAAAGCTGGCGCTGCTGCAATGCATATGGAAGATCAAGTTGCTGCCAAGCGCTGTGGTCATCGCCCAAATAAAGAAGTTGTTTCAAAAGGCGAAATGGTCGATCGCATTAAAGCGGCCGTTGATGCACGTGGCGATGACAGTTTTGTAATTATGGCGCGCACAGATGCGATTGCAGTTGAAGGAATTGAATCTGCCATTGATCGCTCACTTGCTTACATTGCAGCTGGCGCCGATTACATATTCCCCGAAGCGATTCGCACTCTTGCGGATTTCAAGAAATTTAGAGCTGCGGTAAATGTTCCGATCTTGGCAAACATTACTGAGTTCGGATTAACTCCGTTATTTACTCGTGACGAACTAGCTGGCGCAGATGTGTCGATGATTCTTTATCCGCTCTCTGCTTTCCGCGCTATGAATAAAGCGGCCGAGAATGTTTATAACGCGATTCGTTCTGAAGGCACTCAAGCCAATGTAATCGAAACAATGCAGACTCGCGAAGAGCTATATGACCGCATTGATTATCACCGTTACGAACAAGCCCTTGATAAATTCCTAAAGGAGCAAGAATAAGTGGTTGAATTCAAGCCTAAGAAGTCAGTTGCGCTATCTGGTGTTCCAGCCGGCAACACGGCGCTTTGTTCAGTTGGTAAGAGCGGAAATGATCTGCACTACCGTGGTTATGACATTTTAGATTTAGCAAAGAATTGCGAATTCGAAGAAGTCTCATATTTATTAATCCACGAAAAGTTGCCGAACTTGGCCGAACTAACGGCCTATAAAGCAAAACTAAAAAAACTTCGTGGCTTACCTGATGCGCTAAAGCGCGTTCTCGAACAGATTCCGGCTACTGCCCACCCAATGGATGTAGTTCGAACTGGTGTTTCAGCCCTAGGAACCATGGAACCTGAGGCTGATGCGCACGAAATAACTGCGGCACGCGAGTTAGCCGATCGTTTAGTTGCCTGCATCCCTTCGATCTTGGTCTATTGGTATCACTTCAGCCATAACGGTAAGAAGATAGAAGTAGAAACAGCTGATGATTCTGTTGCTGCGCACTTCTTGCATATGTTGCATGGCGAAGCTCCTAATGCACAATGGGAAAAGTCGATGCAGATCTCGCTAATTCTCTATGCAGAGCACGAGTTCAATGCCTCAACATTTGCCGCCCGCGTTATCACAGGTACTGGCTCAGATATGTACTCAGCAATAACTGGTGCCATTGGCGCGCTCCGCGGACCAAAGCATGGTGGTGCTAATGAAGTCGCACTAGAAATTCAAGAGCGTTATTCAAGTGTTGATGAGGCCGAAGCCGATATTCGTGCTCGTGTTGCCAATAAAGAGGTAGTAATTGGATTCGGTCACCCGGTCTACACAATCTCAGATCCACGTAACGTAGTTATTAAGACTGTCGCACATGATTTATCGCAAACTCAAGGCGATATGAATCTTTATAACGTTGCCGAACGCATTGAATCTGTCATGTGGGATGCCAAGAATATGTTCCCTAATCTTGATTGGTTCTCAGCGGTTTCATACAACAAGATGAATATCCCTACTTCATTCTTCACGCCAATTTTCATCATATCTCGCACCACTGGTTGGGCCGCTCACGTTATTGAGCAACGTATTGATAACAAGATCATTCGCCCTAGTGCTAACTACACCGGCCCCGAAGATCTAACTTTTGTACCACTCGCTGACCGATAAAAAATAACCGAAAAGGAAACCTAGTGTCATCACATATCGCGCGCCCAGTTCAAGAATTCGATAAAGAGATTGTCGATATCGTTGATTACGCACTGAATTTTCAAGTTACTTCAGATGTTGCCTACGAGACTGCTTACAACTGTCTACTTGATACCATCGGTTGTGGGCTTGAGGCCCTTGAATACGAAGCTTGCCGCAAATTACTTGGCCCGCTTGTGGCGCAAGGTGAAATTGAAACTGGTGTTCGAGTTCCAGGTACTGCTTATAAGTTAGATCCAGTACAAGGCGCCTTCAATATTGGCGCCATGATTCGTTGGTTAGATTTCAATGACACCTGGCTCGCTGCCGAATGGGGCCACCCGTCAGATAACTTAGGCGCGATTTTGGCTACCGCAGACTGGATTTCGCGTAATCCAGAATATGCAACCGGTAAGAAGCTAGTTGTAAAAGACATTTTGACGGCAATGATCAAAGCCCATGAAATCCAAGGTTGCATCGCGCTTGAGAACTCATTTAATAAAGTGGGCCTAGATCACGTTGTTCTAGTGAAAGTCGCTTCAACTGCCGTTGTGTCGCAGATGCTCGGCTTAACTCGCGAACAAACTTTAAATGCAGTTTCACTTGCATGGGTCGATGGACAAGCTCTTCGCACTTACCGCCATTTCCCAAATGCAGGTTCCCGTAAATCATGGGCTGCCGGAGATGCTACATCGCGCGCAGTTCGTTTAGCGTTAATCGCTAAGACTGGCGAAATGGGTTATCCATCAGTGCTTACTGCCAAAGTTTGGGGTTTCTACGACTCACTCTTTAAAGGCAATCACTTCAAGTTCCAGCGCCCTTACGGAACTTATGTAATGGAGAACGTGCTCTTTAAGATTTCTTTCCCAGCAGAGTTCCATAGCCAAACTGCAGTAGAAGCAGCTATGACTTTGCAAGGACAGATGGTTGCAGCTGGAAAAACTTCAGATGACATTAAGTCAGTAACAATTCGCACTCACGAAGCATGTATCCGAATCATTGATAAAAAGGGTCCGCTAAATAATCCAGCCGACCGCGATCACTGTATTCAGTACATGGTTGCAGTTCCGCTGATTTTCGGTCGCTTAACAGCACGCGACTACGAAGAAGATATTGCAGCTGATCCACGTATTGATGCTTTGCGCGAGAAGATTGTTTGCGTTGAGGATACTTCTTACACCGCTGACTACCATGATCCAGCTAAGCGTTCGATTGCTAATGCGCTAACCATTGAATTTAATGACGGTAGCAAGTTGGCAGAAATCGCAGTTGAATACCCAATCGGTCATGCTCGTCGTCGTACCGAAGGTATCCCGCTACTTATCGAAAAATTCCGCACCAACTTGGCACGAATTTATTCAGCCGATCAGCAGAAGCGAATTGAAGATGCCACACTTGATCGCGCAAAGCTCGAGCAGATGTCGGTAACTGATTTCACTGATCTGCTCGCAAAGCCATAGAAATAGGGGAAATCACGCGTTAGAAGCGCGGTAATTCCTAAGGTATTCTTAGCCCTCGTTGACCATTGCCGGTCAGCGCATTTGGGCGAAAGCCTTAATGGGGTATGGGGTAATTGGCAGCCCTGCTGATTCTGGTTCAGTAAGTCTAGGTTCGAGTCCTGGTACCCCAGCGCAAGACAAAGCACGAAGAAGATGAAAGCCAAAAGCGATCAACTTCGAAAAATTGCGGACAAGAAAATGAAAGCCGTAGGCGATCGTTTTTGGAAGATAGAAAATGAAAGCCAGAGGCGATCATTTTTGAAAGATCTAGGGCCCCGTCGTCTAGCGGCCTAGGACTCTGGCTTCTCAAGCCAGCTACGAGGGTTCGAATCCCTTCGGGGCTACAAAAAGAACTGCCCGCCTTCACTCGAAATGAGCAGAGGCGGGCAGTCCTTATTTAATTTATTTGATTGTGATTTTCTTTGTTACTGAAAGAGCTGAGTTCTTGGCATCGCCAGCATTAGTGCCAGTTAATGAACATGAACCCTTTTTCTTTGCTGTTACTTTGCTGCCTGAAACTGTGCAAGTAGTCTTTGTAGTAGAGACCCACTTGATTGCAATTCCCGCAGTGCTTTTAGCTGGAAGAGTTAATGACTTTCCAACCATCAGCGAAGTGGCAACTGATGCGATTTTCTGAGCTACTGGAACTACTGCAGAAGCAAAAACGGTTGGGGCTGCGTTTGTGATATCGAATGTAACTAGATCTGTATCTGCATCCTTGTCACCTTTACCGACAATAACTACCTTCATAGTTCCGTAGAGACGAGCTGGCTTAATTGCACCACGATCTTGGATTGGCGAAGAAGGCGCATCTTCAAGCCCGGTTGTATCGGTATTTGTGACTTCGAAAGTTACCTTACCCATCGAATCTGTTTTACCTACAAGTTCAAGTCCAAAATTTCCACCATCTTGTGCGGTTACTTTGGTGCCATCAGCTGTTACCCAGTTAGCTTTTGAACCGCTGTATGGAGCATTGATTTGCAAACGAACCTCTTGATTAAAAGCTGGTGTCATTCCATCGGTGGTAACCATGTAAGTAAGTGAAAGCTTTGTACCGTGACCGATATAGGTGTAAAACGCCTTGGTTCCGGCTGAGTAATACTGTGCGATATCGCCAGTCGCATCAACACTGTTTGTAGCGTCATAACTTGGACTTACTAGACGAGCTGAAGGCAAACCAGCTGCAGTACTGGAAGGAATTGCTGTTATTGAAGCAGCAATAACCAGGGCAAGCGAAACTAAAGCTCGTCCTGTCTTAAGTGTTCGGTTATTCATTTTTTCTCCTTTTGCTGGACGATTCCCTTGAAAATCATGTATTTCCATGGGTTTATTGCTTTGTTAGCTTGCCGACTCCATCAACCGAGAAGTAGCGGATGTAGTCAACAAATAGTTGAGTCTGATTTATTTTAGGATCGATTGGGCCGCCAAATTCACCGCCCATCGCTAAGTTCAATATTAGGAAAAATTTCTGATTGAAAACCCATCGGCCTGGTTTCACCGAAGTAGGAGTTTCGCTTGAAATTAAGCGATCGTCGAAATAGAAATCAATTTTATTCTTTTTCCACTCAATCGCATATACGTGGTAAGCCTCGCTTAGGGGAGTTGGGCTTTGATATGACCCGCCGATGCCAGGTCCTTTTCCATAACCCGGACCATGCAGAACTGCCGAAACCAAAGATGGTTCGACGCCGCGAGTTTCTACGATATCAATTTCGCCGCATTCGGGCCAAGGATTACCGTCTAGTAAATCAGCCCCGAGCATCCAAAAAGCTGGCCAAGTACCTTCGCCGCCGGCGACTTTCATACGAGCTTCAATGCGCCCATATTGAAACTGCACTTTTTTAGCTGACTTAATTTTCGCACTTGTAAATTGACATTCCCAACAGGAATTTAGAATCTGAGTTGTAGCACTTGAATTATCAGTGGCATTACCTTGCAAATCAGATATCCGATTCGCAGAAATAACTAATTTACCTTTGCCATCAGTTGAAACATTGGCAGGTTTATTGGTGTAATACTCAAGTTCGGCATTACCCCACCCATAACCGTTTCCTATGTCGTATTCCCAATTCTTTGAAGATGGCAGCGCACCTTTTTTGCCGTTGAATTCATCAGCCCAGAGGAGTTTGAGAACTTTTGGACCCGCGGCTTGCGAAATAGTCGAAGGCAGTACGGCGGTAATCGAGGTTGCCAAAACTGCGGCTGCCACTAGGGCCGATACCCGCAATCGGGATTTCCGGTTCTGGTTCACGCTGCTACTTCCTCTTCCCTGCCTGTTCGATCACGCTTTCATAACAAATTGCAACTCGGCGTAATAGGTGTTGCGCTCTTAGCAATTACGCACTTAGATACAGTAGTGTGAAACCGCTTTCATGGTGCGTAAGAGCCTACCTCTAGGGCAGGCAAATTGGTACTACGAAACGATAACTTTTTTAATTGGCGCTGTTAATTATCAAGGAGTTGGCTATGCGTAAGAAGACCTTATTTAGGGGCTCAATTGCGGTTTCAACCGCAGCTATTTTGGCGGCTGGCGTACTGGGTACCCCGGCGCGTGCAGCAGATCCAGTAACAATTACCATCTGGACCTTTGGCGATGTTATTCAACGTCAGCTAGTGCAGGAGTATAAGAACCTGCACCCAGAAATTACTTTGCAAATTAAGAAGTCAGATTTAGACCCACTAAATGGCACAAATATGGTTACTGCATGTACCTCTAAAACTGGACCAGACATTGTGGCCGTCGAAGTTCAGTACTCCGGATATTGGCGTTCATATCCAAAGTGCTTTACTGATTTACGCAAAATGAAAACTTCAGAGGCAAACGTTGCAGCAGGAATCCCTGCAGGCAAAACCGCTCTTGACTTCAAGAAGAATTATTTGCCATGGCGCTGGGAACAGGGCGTTGGTTATGACGACAGTGTTATTGGATTCCCAACTGATGTTGGCGGTCTAGAAGTTGCTTATCGAATTGATCTATTCAAGAAAGCAGGACTTCCTACCGAGCGCGGCGCAGTTGGAAAACTATGGCCAACTTGGGACAAGTTCATCGCTACCGGCGTTAAGTACAACTCAAAGTTAAGTGCTGCAGATAAGAAGGCTGGCAAGGGATTCATTGATAACGCCGGAACACTTTATGCCGCAATCATGAATCAAGGTACTGAAAAGTATTATAAGAATGACGGTACCGATACAGGTAAGTTGATTTATGACACAAATCCACAAGTTAAGAAGGCTTGGGATACAACTATTAAGGCAACTGAAGCCGGCATCGGAACCCGTATTGGTCAGTACACATCTGACTGGAATATAGGAATGAACAAGGGAACTTTCGCAACTATTTTGGCACCAGCCTGGATGATGGATTACATCAAGCAACAAGCTCCAGATACCGCTGGTAAATGGGATATTGCAGATCTTCCTGGTGGCGGTGGAAACCAAGGTGGAACTCAACTAACAGTTCCTTCTTACGCTCAACATTCCCAAGAAGCATATGACTTCATAACTTGGTATCTAGCCCCAGAACAACAGCTGAAGGTATTTAAGACCTATGGTCTATTCCCAGCAGCTTCAGTTCTGTATAACGATCCAGCTTTGCTTGATTACAAAGATCCATTCTTCAACAACGCACCAGTTGGAAAGATTTATGCTGAAGGCGTTTCAAAAGTGAAGCCAATCTTTGAAGGCAAGTTACAACGGGCAATTGATCAAGCAATTGGTGCTGGTCTAGGACGTGTAGCAGCGAAGAAAATGACTGCTGTTAAATCTTGGGCACAAGTCATTGTGGATATCAAAAAAGTTATTAATAACTAGAGATTCGCAACTAGGTTATTAATAGAACGATGAGTCATCTAAAGGTTAAAGAGGGGCGCCGTAAGGCGCCTCTCTCGCCTTGGAAATCAGCTAATCCCAAAAAGGCTGCCAAGTCTAAGAAACCAATCGAAGGAGTCGCTTCTTTAGACCATCGTTTCGGTATTCCATTCATTGCGCCGTTCTTTGTGATTTTCCTAATTTTCGGCTTGGCTCCAGTTCTGTATTCAATTTATATTTCATTTTATAAATGGGATCCGCTGGGTGGATCAACTTTTAATGGGGTTCAGAATTTTGTAACCTTGTGGAGTGACTCAGATTTCTGGTTAGCGATTCGTAATACTTTTAGCATTTGGGCTCTTTCTACTTTTCCACAAATGGCGATGGCTATCGGGTTAGCTGTAATTCTTCGAAGCAAGCGGTTACGTGGAGCTTCTTTTTGGCGGACTATATTCTTAGTTCCAAATATCACGTCGGTAATTGCAATCACGATTGTTTTTGGGCAGTTATTTGGTCGAGACTTCGGAATCATTAACGGAATTCTTGGACTATTCGGTGTTGACAATATTGACTTCATTGAAGGTGTGGTGCCAAGCCATATTCAGATAGCGGCCATGATTACTTGGCGCTGGATTGGCTATAACACTCTTATTTTCTTAGCTTCTATGTTGGCGATTCCGGATGAGCTTTATGAGTCTGCATCCGTTGATGGAGCTACCAAATGGCAGCAATTCATTTATGTAACCCTTCCACAATTGAAAAATACAATCACTTTTGTCTTGGTCGTGGGCACAATTGGTGGCTTACAAGTATTTGCCGAGCCTCAGCAATTGGCGGCTGATGGTGGATCAAGCAAGCAGTTCTTGACCTTAACTCTCTTTCTTTACAACCAAGCATTCGTAAATAATAAGTATGGGTATGCCGCAGCTATTGGTATCGCGATTACCGTCATTGTGTTGATTATTTCCACGATTAATTTCTTGATAACTCGACGTATTTCCAATGATGGAAGTGGTCGATAATGGAAAAGATTCCAAAATGGCAGCGCACTTCACCGCTTAGTTACCTGATGCTTGCCCTAATTACATTTCTATCTATCTTTCCTTTCTATTGGATGTTTGTTGTTTCCTCAAATACAAATGCTGAGATCTCCAAGAGTCCACCGTCACTAATCCCAGGCGGCAGATTCCTTATTGTGGCAGAGAAAGTACTTAACGCTGAAGGTGTCTATTTCAATACTGCCTTAATGAACACATTTGTTGTCGGCATTTCTATCGCGGTTGCTCAAGTTGTTTTCTCAGCTTTTGCTGGGTTTGCTTTTGCAAAACTGAACTTCAAGGGTCGTAAGTTTTTCATTCTATTCATCGTCGGAACCATGATGTTACCTAGCCAATTGGGTATCATTCCATTATTCATTTTAGTAAAAAACCTCCAAATGATCGACACTTTGTATGCGCTAATCGTGCCGGCCTTAGTTACCGCCTTTGGCGTATTTTGGATGCGTCAAATTATCGACGCTCAAGTGCCAAATGAGCTGCTCGAAGCAGCGAGCATTGATGGCGCAAGTGTTCCACGTATCTTCTTTGGAATTGTGCTTCCAATTATTCGTCAAAGCTCATTCGTACTTGGTTTATTCGCTTTCTTGGCCGCATGGAATGACTATTTGTGGCCAACTATCGTTTTGCAGAATCCACGTAATTTCACGCTACAAGTAGCACTAACGCAGCTCAAACCCATGTATGGGCTGGATTACGCATTGCAAATGGGTGGAGCGTTCCTTGCAACTGCACCATTATTGATTCTATTTGTCTTTGTAGGCCGCAAACTCGTAAGCGGTGTAATGGATGGGGCAGTAAAGGGATAAGAATTTTCTCGGGACAAGAGAAAAGTAAGCACACATGACAAAAGAAAGAGGAAGATAAATGAGCATCAAGGCAAAGAAAGTACTAGCTGGTTTTGCCACCGCTGTAACTGTGCTTGCTTTATCAAGCGCTGTTTCAGCTCCGGCAATGGCCGCAGGTGATCCACCGCAAGACGCAGTTATCAAGTTGATTAGCCCAATACTTACAGCAGATAACACAAGCGAAGCTGCAGCGAATCAGAAGATGGCCGATCAATGGGTAACTAATGGTTGGTTCGGAACTGGTTTAGTTTATCAGCGCGCATTTGTGCCAACTGGTTCAACAATCGTATTGACTTATCACGTAACAGATAAGAACGGCAAGATTCTAGTTGGCCAAGATGTGAAACTTCGCATTAACAAGGGCTACTCAAACTCTTCATCTATTTTGCAAGTTGATGACAAGATTACAACTGGCGTACATAAGCCAGAATCAGCCGATCAGCAACAAGTAACTCATAAGACTGATGCTTACGGCAACGTATCATTTGTAATGAAGAATCTAGATAAGCCAGGTACTGGCGAACCAGAACCTGAATCAATGACTGCAAAGCCAAATATCAGTGTTGATGGATTAAATGATCTTCACTCTCAAGTATTGCCTGAAATTGCTGGCGAAAAGCCAGATCATTCAGTAATTACTGAATTTCATTATTACGATCCAAAGACACCAGTTGTACAGCCTGCAACCAAGCCAACTATTCGTTTGGTTTCACCAGTTCTAAACGATGCTAACTCAATTCAGCGTACTGATTTAGAGAAGACATTTAGCGTTGATAACCCTTGGTATGCAAAGGGAATTGGCTTCCGTCAGGCATATGTTCAAACTGGGTCAGCAATTAATCTGGTTTATAAAGTAACTGATGACAATGGAAAGCCACTTGCTAACACTGTTGTTAAACTGCACGTTAACAAGGCATACAGTGCTTCTAAAGCTGGCATGACTGACGGAACTACCGCAACTGATCCTGCAAAGGACAGTACGCAAGGAAACGATCAGGCACTGTTGACCGGAACCACTGATGGTTTTGGCTACGTTTTATTCGCTTTGAAGAATACTGACAAGAAGGGTGAGCCAATTCCGGCTTCTCTAACTACACCAACTCCAACTACAAATGGATTGTTTAGTCAGATCTATCCAGAAATCTCTGGCCAAGCAACTGATATTGCCGACATGGTGGAATTCCACTTTATTGGCGATGCAGCAGTTGCTGCTGCTCCAGCTTCAACAGCTGTTTCGGTAAAGGCAACTGCCTCTAAGGCAACCGTGAAAGGCAAAACTGTTTTCTCGATGACAGTTGCTATCGCAAACGCTTCTGGTAAGTCAGCTGCAATCAGCATCACCGGCTTGAAGAAAGTGACTGAAAAGATTTCAGTTGCTAACCAAGCTTTCAAATACACCGTTACAGCAGGAAAGAAAACTGTTTCGGTTGTAATTGCAGGCAAGACTTACACCTCAACGGTCACAGTCAAGTAGAAATAGTCGCCGGCGAGGCCTAAAAAGCCTCGCCGGCTCTTTCACAATTAGGGAAACCAAAGATATGTTTCGCAAAGCACTAGCAGTGATCGCCACCTTAGCTTTGAGCGTTTCGTCCTTTTCAATGTTTGCGGCGCATGGCGAAGATTTGAAGAAGCCACTTGCTTTGCCAAAAATCACTGCTGGTTCAACTGGATACACTTTTAAAGCCACGCCCGCTAAGTGGTCAGATAATGGCCCGAGCTCATTTCAATGGGTATTAAGCGGTAAAGCTTTGCCATCCGCGGGCCTAACTTTGAAGCTGAAAAGCAGTGACAATAAGAAGAAATTACAATTTGTCGAGTCACATATATTCGATGATGGAACTACGGTTACTGCAAAATCAAACACTATAACTATCGGAAATGTACTGCTAACTGAATCATTAATTATTCGTGTACGCCCAAGTGATGACAAAGTTATGGAAATTGCAGCCCTGCCGCAGAGTATTCCAACTTCGGCAAAGCCTGTGTATCAATGGTATGTCGGATATTTTGAGATAAAGGGCGCGACAAAGAGCACCTACAATTTAAAAACTTCAGATTTAGGCAACGACATTTCGCTACAAGTTAGCTTCGTAGCTAAAGGTTTTGTCACAGCAAAGAAGACATCTAATACAGTTGCCATCGCAAACATCACTCGTAAGTACGATCAAATTTGGTCAGAAGAATTCAATGGTGCTGCAGGGGCGCCTGCTGATCCAGCGGTTTGGGTTGCCCAAAATGGCGATGGCGTAGCATATGGAAATCGGGGCTGGGGTAATAACGAAAGACAGTGGTATGACGACAAGATTTCATCTACTAATGGATCTGGGTCTTATGTAATCAAGGCAACAACAAACGGTGCATCGGCTAATAATTGCTATTACAAAGCACCATGTGAGTGGACCAGTACCAAGTTAGTCACGAAAGATAAAGTTGGTTTTAAGTACGGCCGAATCGAAGCAAGAATTAAAGGTCCAGTAGGTAATGGAACCTGGGGAGCTTTCTGGTTACTGGGAGCAGATATCGATGACCGAGGCTGGCCAGGTTGTGGTGAAATTGATGTGACCGAACTGCTAGGTAGATTGCCTAACTCGAGCCTTGGATATATTCATAGTCCTAATGGAAGTCCTGGATCAACTGTTGAAATGGCAACCCCGCATCACGCTGGATACCACACCTATGCAGTCGATTGGCTGCCAGATCAAATTCGTTATTTCTTAGATGGCGTCCCTTTTGCCACTCAAAATAGGCCTGATAATGGCTGGGTTTTTGATCACGAGTTTTACATCATCATCAACTTAGCCATGGGTGGAAATCTAGGTGGAGAGATCGCTACCAATCTTAAAGAGACTGCTATGGAATTTGACTACATTCGGGTTTATTCAATCAATGGCGTAGGCGAAGTAATCAAGCACTGACTTTTAATACTTCTCCAACACCGTCAATCCTGAAATGCTTAATGTAGGAAATTTCAAGTTTGCTGGTCTGCAAAGATGGATCAACTTCACCCACAAACCAACCTCCGATTGCTTGATTAATTACTAAGTAGAAGTAGTCATTAAACGGCCAATCTTTTCCAGCGAAGTCACCTTCTCCTCGAGTAAACTTTTGGAATGATTGATCATTGAAGAACCATTCAATCGAATCCTCTTGCCAATTAATTGCATATCGATTGAAATCCTCTGATAAATCACTTGTGCTTTCATGGAAACCAGTAATTCCAAATTCTCCGGCGTAACCAGCAGCATGCAATGTTCCTTGAATGGTTCTTGGTTTAGCACCACTTCCTTCAAAAAGGTCAATCTCGCCGCAAGTTGGCCAGGCAACACCCTCAGAGATGTTCTTGCCTAATAGCCAGAGAGCAGGCCAGGTTCCTATTCCGCTTGGCATCTTCGCAGCAATCTCCAAGTAACCATATTTGAAAAAGACTTTGCTATTAGTGTGTATTTTCCCGCTGGTCCATTCAGCTGGGCCGTAATAAGTTTCAATAGGCGAAACGCCCACCTCTCGCTTGGCACTAATGGTTAATCCGTTATTTACAGAGAGCGCATCAATCGTATAAAACTCTCGCTCATGATTGCCCCAACCAATTAAGCCATGCTGTGATCCATCACCTAAGTCAGGTGACCAAATCTTCGGATCTGGCTGGCCATCAGAAGTTGGTAGAAATTCTTCAGACCAAAGCAATGATTTCTCATTTGAACTTAGCATTTCGGCCTCCAAATACGATAGGGTCTGAGGATATGAAACCGCTTTCAGAGGCGGTTTATAAGGCTCCTATCCGAAAGTATAGGGGTAGAAATTGCCGAAACGGAGTTTGAATTTTATGTCTAACGTTTTTCCAGATGACTTTCTTTGGGGAACAGCAACTGCCAGTTACCAGATCGAGGGTGCAGCACAACTCGATGGTCGTGGCGTAAGCATTTGGGACACCTTCAGTAAAACTCCAGGCAAAGTTGTAGGTGGCGATAACGGTGATGTTGCATGTGATCACTACCATCGGTTTCCAGAAGATATAGAAATCATGAAAGATTTAGGTGTTAAGGCTTATCGTTTTTCAATTGCTTGGCCACGACTATTTCCAAATGGTGATGGGGTTCGCGAAGAACGTGGTTTTAATTTTTATAACAGCTTAATTGATTCACTGATAGAGGCTGGGATCGAACCAATGGTTACGTTGTATCACTGGGACTTGCCTCAAAAACTTGAAGATGCTGGTGGCTGGGCAAATAGAGCAACGGCTGAAGCTTTTGCAGAATATGCACTAGCTTGTGCCGAAGAATTTGGCGATCGAGTAAATAACTGGATCACGTTAAATGAACCTTGGTGTGTTGCTTGGTTGGGTTATTCAATTGGTGTGCACGCGCCGGGTAAAAAAGATCACGCTCTTGCAATTGCAGCATCGCATCACACCGCTCTTGCACATTCAATGGCAACTCGTGCAATCAAGAAGATTCGCCCAAATGCTCAAGTTGGCCTCACTGTTAATATGACAAATCATAATTTGGAAAGCCCCGAAAATTCTGAGTTAGTAACTTTAAATGCATTGCTAGATTCAAATATAAATCGCTGGTGGATTGAAGCGATGCTCTATGGCAAGTATCCAACCAATATTCTTGAGTATTACGGGCAAGCACTAACTGATGTAATTCTTCCGGGTGATCAGGAAATACTTAAATCAAAGCCTGACTACTTGGGCCTCAATTATTATTCTGATTCGTTCTTGCGTAATCCACGTCCAGAGGATTTGGTTGATAACGGCCCTGGAATCTTCCCATTCCCGCAAAAGGGCGATAATTCACCGCCGGCACACTTAGCTGGATCCCTTACTGCCATGGGGTGGGTTGTTACCCCTGAGGGTTTAGGTAACTTGGTATCACGAGTTCATCGTGATTACCCAGAGATTCCTTATCTGATGATTACCGAAAATGGCTCTTCTTACGAAGATGTAGTTGAGTCCGATGGAAGCATCAACGATGTTGAGCGAACTTCGTACTTAGTTCGCCATCTTCAATCACTGCAAAAAGCGATAGCCGCTGGCGTGCCGGTAAAGGGCTACTTTGCTTGGTCGCTATTAGATAATTTTGAATGGGCCGAAGGTTACGCAAAACGCTTTGGTTTAGTGCGTGTTGACTATAAAACTTTGGTGAGAACTCCAAAGTTGAGCGCAAAGAAGTACAAGCAAATCATTGCTGCCAATAGCACTGACTAACTCTTGGCTGTTGACTCTCTAGCAACTAGTTTTACGGGCAACATTTTCTTGGTAACTTCAGACCCGTTTAGAGCTGCGACCAACATATTCGCCACTTCGGCACCAAGTTCGCGCGTTGGTTGATGAATACTAGAAAGCGCCGGCACCGAGCGAGTAGCAACTGGTGAATTATCAAAACCAATTACTTTGACTTGTTTAGGTACCGAAATTTTATTTTGTAGCAAAACATTTATCGCACCAATTGCGCTTAGATCATTTCCGGCAAAAATTCCATCAAATGAAATCTTCTTCTTCAGAAACTCGCGAACAATTTCTTCTGCCTTAGAAGTTGAATAGTCACCAGTTAAAACTGAAGCTGGTGAAATTTCCCGCCCAGCCTCTGACATCGCTTTTTCGAAACCTTCAAATCTATCGCGGCCAGATTGCAATTTTAAGTCACCAGTGATCGCAACTATTTTCTTGCAGCCCTGAGAAATCAGATGTTTTGTGGCTAAGTAGCCACCTTGTACGTTATCTACGTCAACATAAGGGAACTTGTCTGAGCCTCCTAAATCGCCACCAAAAACTACTGGTACACCTTTTGGAAGTAAGCGTTCGAAACTCTTTACCGAACGGTGCCAGCTAAACATCGCAATTCCATCAACTTGAGCTTTACGTAACGATTCAAAGAGCGAGTCTTCGCTACCTGTCTTTGGGCGAATAAGCAGAAGAGGCTGCATGCCAGCATCAGAAATCGCTGTGGTAAATCCTTGAACTACTAGACCCCAGAAAGGATTTAGGAAGAATTCTTCGCTGGACTCTTCAAGAACTAAGGCAACTAATCCACTTCGTCCACCTGCAAGTCTGCGAGCGGTGGTGTTAGGAACGAAATTGTACTTCTTGATTGCTTTGCGAACAGCTTTTTCGGTTTCGGGCGATACTTTGGCACTGCCATTAATCACCCGCGAAACGGTTGCACGACTAACACCGGCAGTTTCAGCAACTAAATCAATAGTTACTTCTACGCTTCGGGAAGTGCTCTTTTCGGCCACTGGGCAATTCTAGGTGAATTAAAGCGATGTGGCTATAAAAACATTGGCTAGCGTCAGAGCGATTAGTCCAGCCCAAATACCAGTTGAAACTTCAGATTTCTTCTTATTCTTAATCGTTAGCACCAAAATAACTATAAGAACTAGAAACTTAATCCCGACTTTTCCATGATCAGGTGCGTCGTATTTGGATGGGTCTGTTGCGTGTAGCGAAGTGTTGATTCCCACCAATGCGATTCCGGCTACCAACGCGGTCAGCATGGAATGTAGGAAGCCCACGTGGATCGATTTCTTTGGCTTAGGCAGTTGCATTAGAAGAAGAACTAAGCCGCCCAACACGGAAAGAATATGGATAACTAGAAAAATGCTTTTAATAGTGCTCATGTGAAAATAATAGACGCGTAGCGCGCAGATTCATGGCTAATTCACTGAATAAAGGAGCATAATCTGAATATGGCAACTACCAAGAAGGCTCCAGTAAAGAAAGCAACGGCTAAGGCCCCTGCAAAAGCTCAAGTAATTCAGCCGATATATCAACAATCAAGAATTGATTGGCGTTCGCTTTATCTCTACGCCGTCTGTCTGATTACTCTAATGGTGTGTTTATTTTCATTAGTTTCATTAATCAGAAGTGGCGTCAATGTCGCATACCCAGATCCAGCTTATGTTGATCCATATGCAACAGCACCGAAAGTTAATTCAGCAGTAATTGCGGCTCAAGTCAAAGATCAGAACCAACGTCAAGCGGTAAAGAGCATGATTGATGCAGTTACAACTTTGATTATTGCTGGGCCGTTGTATGTCTATCACTGGCGCTTAGCCCGTAAATAAACTGCATGCAAAAATCTAAGTACGCACTAGTTATCTCTGCCTTACTTGTACTGGGAGTTTTTCCGGCACAAGGAGCACTTAAAGTTGTAAAAATTTACGACGGTGACACCGTAACCATGGCCGATGGTATGAAGATTCGACTTTTGCAAATCGATGCTCCAGAACTTGCTGAAGGCGAATGCTTTGCCAAAGAATCCAAAGCTGCGTTAGTTAGTCTCTTGGCTAAAAAAGGAACTGTTACCTTAAAAGCGGATCCGGCTTCAGCTTCGTATGATCGTTACGGTCGCGCTCTGCGATACATCTTTGTCGGTAAAATAAATGTAAACCTTGAAATGGTAAAAATTGGGGCAGCGGCGCCATATTTCTATCAAGGCGAAAAAGGGATTTATTCAGCTGCCATGTTAAAGGCGGCGCAGGATGCCAGGTTATACAAAGTAGGTCTATGGAAAGATTGTCCTGGAACTCAATTGGTTCCAACTAAAGCAATAACTACTTATAAAGCTGTTGGAACCCCGGTCGCCACGCCAGTTAATACTCCTGCTGCGGCGCCAAGTGCTACAACTGGTTGTGATCCGAACTATGCCGGTTGTATTCCGTTGTATCCACCAGACTTGAATTGCAGCGACATAAAAGCACTTGGTTTAGCGCCAGTTACTGTCATTGGTAAAGATCCACATCGCCTCGATGGTGATGGCGACGGGAAAGCCTGCACAAGCTAGTTATTACAAGCTAACTACTTATTCCACCACCAGGCGTCATTGCCGCTTGTTGTGTTTACCAAAAGTGATTGGCGCCTAAAGAACCGGCGAATTGATGCTGGCCCCATTCGTGAACCACCAATTCCGGAATGCTTAAATGCTTGTTTCTCACCTTCATGCATAATCGCAGTTAACGATGCATCGTTGATGCTGATTGCACCAGCATCAATTTGGCGACCTATGCGCATTCCATCTTCGATAGTTGCGGCAAATACCGAACCAGATAGTCCATAAATAGTCGCATTAGCTAATTCAAGAGCTTGCTCTTCAGATTCGACTTTCATGATTGGCAAGATCGGTGCAAATGTTTCAGCTGTCATGATCTTCATGCTGTGATCAACATTTATCAAAATAGTAGCCTCGAGGAAATATCCACCACCGAGTTGCTTAACTTCACCACCACTAAGAGCTACGGCACCTTTTGCGTATGCGTCAGCTAAATGATCTTTAATTGTTTCAACTTGGTCAATCGCGATAATCGGCCCCAGCGCACCGCTATCTAAGTTCGGATAATTAATTCCAATATTATTTGCTAACGCCGCAATTTTTCCGATGAAATCATCATAGATATCGGCATGGGCATAAACGCGTTCAATAGATAAACATGACTGACCAGCATTTCCAGTGCCACCCCAGAGAATTCCAGCAGCAGCGCGATCGATATCGGCACCTGGCAAAACAATCGCAGGGTCTTTTCCACCTAGCTCTAATGAAACAGGTGTGAATGCTTTGGCACCTGCTGCTGCAATTAATTCACCAACTTCAGTGCTGCCGGTGAAACAAACAAAATCAACTTGCGGAATAAGTGCTTGACCAACTTCAGCAGCGCCTTCAACTGTTCCGAATAGATCGCGTAATACGGGGACGCGCTCAATAGAACGAGCTAATGGCGCTAAGAAGCGAGGCGTAACTTCACTTGGCTTAATTATTACTGCACAACCTGCAGCAAGTGCGGGGATTGCATCTATGCAGCCAAGTAGTAATGGGAAATTCCAGGGGCTAATAACACCAACTAGTTGATAAGGGCGATAAGAGGGATGAATAGTTACACCAGGCAGTTGTGCTTTCTGACTTTCTGATTCATCCATTAACGATGGCGCCATCTTCGCCCAACGTTCGATGCCAGCCAAAGTTACTTGAAGTTCCAACTTGCTTTCGGTGATGCGGCCAGTATCTTCATAGAGTGCTTGGACAATTGCATCGCTCTCTTTTTGAAGTTCGGCATGCCACTGCATCAAGATTTCGCCACGCTTTACCGCACCGATTGCTTCCCAGTTCTTTTGCGCACCTCTTAACTTAGCGACCAGAGCCGTTAACTCTTCAGCAGTTGGAGCTGCTAAATCACGATCAATCTCACCAGTTCGGGGATTACGAACTTTTACATCAGCATCCAAGCGCGACATTACTTAGTAGCCCTCATTGCTTTCATAGATTCCTAATTCTTGCATTTTCTTAATCACGCTAGTTTGACGCTCTACAAAGAATGAACGTTGTGGTTCGTTCGTCAACAAGGCGTTAGAGGAAACCACATCAACAGCACCATAAACCGAAGCCCATAATTGTGACTTGTTACGAGAAAGCGTGTTACTCATTCCTGGCTTATTGCGAGTACGTCGTAGTGCCATTACATCGATAGCGGCATGCGCATTCATGGTTTCGCCATAACCTGCTTCGCAGAGAACCAAACCGTTGTAATCAACTACTTTGCTCATGCCATCGGTTGAATTCATAGGTACGGCAGAGCCATCTAGACCAGCTGAATTTGCTGAAACAACGTAGGCATGGTTTTCAAAAGCGCGAGCACGCTTTGCGACATCTTTAGAAGTCAAAGCAGGGGAGCCTACTTCGCTAGTTGAATGCAGAAAGATCTCAGCACCTTTAAATGCAAGGGCGCGAGCTACTTCAGGATATTGAATTTCCTCGCTAGCAATAGTGGCTAAGTTGCCATATTCGGTATGAGTTACCGGGAAGATATTTTCAGCACCGTATAGATCGGTGTATTTATCCCAGTAATCCCATGGTGAAGGCGAGAACATTGAATGCATACGGCGATAGCGATGTACTAATTCACCTGATGGATCAATGATGAAACAAGCCTGGAAATAAATGCCAGGAAAATTTGGATCTAGCTCGTAAGTATTTCCAGATAAGTAAATCTTATTTTTCTGAGCTGTAGCGCACAGACCTTCATATTCTGGGCCGTCATGAGCGATTGCACCTTTCTCGGCCCAACCTGCCATGGTGTCGCCCATTGGATACCCAGATAAGAAATATTCAGGCAATACAACAATATTTAAATCGCCTCCTAGCCAACCGCCAGCTGCCTGAATTGTGGCATCGACGCGTTCAACTGAAGCCATGATTGATGCGCGAGCTGAAGCAACATCCATCTTTGCTACACCTTTGCCTTTAATCTGCAAAGCCATGGCGCGACCAGCTTTTACTTTTGCAACCGGAGCGCTTTTCTTAGTGCCAATTAAAATCGTCATCGTTATTTCCAATCTCCGGTGCCGTATGGATTCTCCAGGGGAGCTGATACGTGCTCATGCATAATGCGCCATTGTCCATCAGCACCTAATCGAAATACCCAGGTGCCACGAAACTTAAGAATCTTTTCTTGCACAGGAGATTTAGTGTGAAGATTAATGATTCCTTGTAGCGATGAGATATTCCCAACCGTAATTTCAGCTGGTCCCTCGACCCATTCATGGTCGTAAATCTCAAGATCAGCTCCATACCAAGCAGTCCAACCAGCACTCACATTTGTATATGTGCGCGACGACCAACGAGGACCTTCAAGAAAAACGTAAAGATCATCACTTTCTTCATAGGTATTCAGGATGCCCGCCAAATCTCGAGTTTTAATCGCGGTGAGCATGTTTTGAATGATTTGATGACCGGGCGTAAGTGTCTCTGACATGCGAAGAAATGTAGCGCAGATCGCAGCAGGGATAAAGCAAAATTCCAGCCTAAGGAATGGAACGGGTAGTAGAAAGTTAGCCTAAATGCTTGTTTGATAGCCACATGACTATTTCAGGTGAAACTGCCCAAGCACTCTGGTGTACCGCTATTGGCGAAAGTGAGATTCGCCCAACCCCAGTAGTTGCCAACCCAGGTGAAGAATTAGTCGATGTAATTGTTTGCGATGTGTCACCGCTTGATCGACAAGTTGCCGAAGGTCGATTCCCGCCCGGCCCACCAATGCCAGTTATCCCAGGTACTACCGGTGTAGTTCGTGATGCAGCCGGCAAACTTTATTTCGCGTTCGTTGAAATGCGTGGTGGCGGATTATTTTCACCTGGAATTCATCGCACAGTTGCATCAGTACCGCGTGATGTTTTGTTTGAAATTCCTAGCGGTGTAAACCACAAAGATGTCGCTGCAGGATTCACTGGAATCGTAACTGCACTTGCAATTTTAGATCACTCGATAAAGATTCAAAAGGGTCAGAGTGTTTTGATTTTAGGTGCTAATCGCGGAGTTGGCGGCGCAGCAGTTGAAGTTGCACTGGCTCGCGGGGCACATGTAATTGCGGCTGCTCGTGAACCAATTAATATCCCAGGTGTTGATTACGTTTCCTACGATGAGATGCCAGCCAAAGTTATGGAACTAACTGGCGGTAAAGGCGTAAGTGGCATTATTGATGGTCTTGGTGGCGAAATAACAAACAAAGCACTTATGTGCGGCGGCGCTGATTGCAAACATATTTTGTTGGGCTTTAGTGCCGGTGTTCAATTGCCACTAATTGCGCCAAGATTCCTCGGTAATGAGCACCAATTAATCGGCTATAACTTATTGCGTCGCCCTTGGTCGCTTATTGCAGAGTTAATGCAAGAAGCGATGGAATTCTTAAAAGCTGGCAAATGTATTCCGCAGATCGCTCAAGAACTACCTTTTGCCAAAGCCCCAGAAGCCTATAAAACAGCTGCTAGCAAGCAAGGTCGCACCTTGATAGTTATGCAAGAGATCTAGAAAGGAAAACCATGTCAGCAACTGAATACGACTTAATCATTGTCGGTGCTGGTACTGCTGGTATTCCATGTGCCGTTGCAGCCGCAAACAATGGCGCCAAAGTTTTGTTGCTCGATAAGGCCGACGATATAGGTGGTTCACTACATACATCTGGTGGTCATATGTCAGCTGCTGGAACTCGCCGCCAAAAAGAAAAAGGAATTGAAGATAGCGTCGAGTCGCATCGGGCAGACATTGATCGCATTTCAAATGGTGGCGCCCGCAAAGATTTAGTTAATTTAGCAACCGATTTAGCGGCACCCGGATTAGATTGGCTAGAAGATAACGGTTTCGAGTTTGCTCCTGAAGCGCCCAGAATTGTTTATGGCCATGAGCCTTACTCGGTTGCGCGCACTTATTACGGACCAGAAGCTGGCCGAAGTATTCTCAAAGTTCTGCGTGCACTTCTGGAAAAAGCAATTGCCGGCGGAAACGTTGAGCTACGTTTGAATACTGCCGTTAAGTCATTGACGACAAATGATGGTGCCGTAGTCGGGGTAGAGCTTTCCGATGGCAGCAAGGTAAGTGCAAAAAATACGGTGCTTACATCAGGTGGCTTTGGTGCTAACGCAAAACTCTTTGAAGAGTTAGAAAAGGCCACGTTAGTCAGTGCGGCATGGCCAACTTCAACGGGTGATGGAATTTTGATGGCACGAGAAATAGGTGCAGCTATCGCTGGTGCCGGTACTTATTTACCTACCTTTGGTGGCTTGCCTTCACCCGATGGAACTGGTCGCGTTCGTTGGACTGATCGCCCACTTTTAGTTGCTTCAGAGCGACCACCTTATGAAATCTACGTTGATAAATCAGGTAATCGTTGGGTTGCCGAAGATGAAGAAAGCATTGATATTAAAGAGCATGCGCTAACTGGCATTGAAGCAATGACTTTCTGGACCATCTTCGATTCAGTCGGAATGGAAAACAGTCAGCCAATGGTGGTCGATTGGTCGATTGAAAAGTTTAAGGAACAAGCAAATGTGCTGCCCGGCGTATTTGCCGGCGAGACGTTGGAAGAGCTAGCCAAGAATGCGGGAATCAGCGCTTCAGGATTGAAAGCCTCGGTTGCAAAGTACAACGCTGATTTGGCTGCCGGTGCTCCAGATCAATTTGGTCGCAAGTTCCGCCCGGCTCCAATCGAAAAAGGTCCGTTCTACTCACTTCAAAATCATGCTGTCACGCTAATTACTTTCTCAGGCATTGATGTTGATTCTGATCTGCGCGTACGCAAAGCAAGTGGTGAAGTAATTCCTAATCTTTATGCAGCAGGAGAAGTTCTTGGCTCGGCTGCAACTATGGGTCAATCATTTGTTGGTGGCATGTTAGTTATGCCTTCGATAACTTTTGGAAAGT
>CAIXTG010000212.1 GCA_903922325.1 uncultured Actinomycetes bacterium | reverse complement strand
CGGAACCCCATATTGCATCACCATTGACTTCGAAACTCTCGATGATAACGCTGTGACAATTCGCGATCGCGACACAATGGCGCAAGAGCGAATCAGCATCGATCAGGTGGAGTCATGGTTAGCACCACGTCTGCTGGGTTGCTAAAACCGCTGCGTTTGCCATTAGCAACTGGCGATCACTTTATTGATCCGCCAGTTGTATTGGCACCAATGGCAGGCATTACCAACTCTGCGTTTCGTATGTTGTGTCGCGAACAAGGGGCTGGGTTATTTGTTTCTGAAATGGTTACTGCCCGCGCGCTATTAGAACGACGTCCTGATACTTTGCGCATGATCGCACCTGGTGCGGGCGAGTGGCCGCGTTCGGTGCAACTTTATTCAACTGATCCGCACACTATGCGAGCTGCTGTGACGATGATGGGTAAAGAGAATTTAGCTGATCACATTGATATGAATTTTGGTTGCCCCGTTCCAAAAGTGACTCGTAAAGGTGGCGGGGCTGCATTGCCATACAAGCGCAATCTGTTTACCTCGATTGTGGGCGCTGCTGTTGAAGCGGCAAAACCTTTTGGGATTCCAGTAACTGTAAAAATGCGCATCGGAATTGATAGCGATCACGAAACATATTTAGAGGCAGCAACATCGGCTGCCAACTTAGGAGTGGCATGGGTTGCATTGCATGCCCGCACTGCCCAACAGATGTATGAAGGAAAAGCTGATTGGTCAGCTATTACGCAGCTAGTTGAGCACTTAAAACCAACTGGTGTACCCGTTTTAGGCAATGGCGATATCTGGTCTGGCGCTGATGGCCTGGCAATGGTGGCTGAAACTGGCTGTGCTGGCGTAGTTGTAGGTCGTGGCTGTTTAGGTCGACCATGGTTATTTGCAGATCTAGTTGCAGCTTTCTCCGGCACGCAAAGCAAGGTTCTGCCCACCTTGTTTGAAGTTCGCGAAGTTATGTATCGCCATGGTGAACTAATTGTTGATTACTTTGAAAATGAAGATCGCGGCTGTCGTGATCTACGCAAACATATGGCTTGGTATTTAAAAGGTTTTCGCGTTAACAGCGAATTACGTCGCCAATTTGGCATGGTTGGTTCTCTAGCCGAACTCCGTGGCTTACTTGATCAGCTTGATGATCAACCATATCCAGTTGAAGTTAGCGAAAAACCACGCGGTCGCACCAGTCATGGGAGACCAGTTACCTTGCCCGATGGTTGGTTGCTTGACCCCGATGAAATTGTCGAGATCGAACTCGAAGATATGTTCTCTGGTGGCTAATGTTTCTATTTAAATTATTGCGCAGAGCCATCGCCTTTTTACTTCTTTTGGTAATTGTTGTCCCGGTATTTGCACTTGGGAAAACTTGGCATGCGGCAAATAACCCCACAATTCGAAATGCAGATGTGATTGTGGTTCTTGGTGCTGCGCAACTAGATGGCCGGCCCGGATTAGTTCTAGAAGCTCGACTAACCGAGGCAAAGCGAATTTATGATTTAGGTTTAGCCAAGAAAATTATCACGGTCGGCGGTGGCGCGCCAGGTGATCGCACAACTGAAGCAGCAGCTGGGCGTATTTGGTTAATGCAAAATGGCGTCAAGTATGCAGATATCAAAGCACTTGAAAAAGGCCGCGACACTTTAAATTCAACAAAGTTATATGCCGCCGAAATGCGGGATCGAAAAATAAAGAACGTAATTATCGTGACTGATCCATTCCATTGCTTGCGATCGATGACAATGGCTAATGACCGCGGCCTAGTTGCAACTTGCTCACCAGTTCAAAGTGGGCCGAATGCTTTGGCTAAAAGCGGTTTTAAGTACTTAATTCGCGAGGCTGGGGCTTATTTAGCCTATATAACACTGGGTCGCCGTGGAGTTCAGATCAGCGATCATTTACCTTCAGACAACATACTCAATAAGGTAAAGCCATGAGCGAATTGATTGGTTACACCGCGCGCGATCAAGAACGCTTCCTTGATGAACCAGCTAAGCGCGCCGGTCGCACCGAGTTCATGCGCGATCGAGCTCGAGTAATTCATTCGGCAGCACTTCGTCGACTGGCTGCAAAAACTCAAGTAGCAGTTCCTTGGGAAAATGACTTTCAACGTACTCGACTTTCACATTCGTTAGAGTGCGCGCAGATTGGCCGCGAACTTGGTGAATCACTTGGTGCAGATCCAGATTTATTAGAAACTTCTTGTTTAGCACACGATTTAGGTCACCCACCATTTGGTCACAATGGCGAAGAAGCTTTAGCCGAACTTGCTAAAGATTGCGGTGGCTTTGAGGGCAATGCGCAAAGTTTTAGATTATTAACTCGAATTGAGGCAAAGAGCGTTGATGCCAATGGCAAAACTGTTGGCTTGAATTTAACTCGTGCTTCACTTGATGCGGCAACTAAATATCCATGGGCGCGCAGTGAGAACCCACGTAAATATGGTGTTTACGATGACGATGTTGAGATTTATAAGTGGATGCGCGAAGGCGCGCCAGCAGGCAAGCGATGCATCGAAGCGCAGATCATGGATTGGTCTGATGATTGCTCTTACTCAGTCCATGATTTAGAAGATGCCATAGTGGCTAATCAGATTAAAGTTTCAAACTTTCGCAATGATTTCGCCGATCTCTATAAAGTAATGAGCATCGACTACGGTAGCGATGCAACCGAAACTGAAGTTGAGTCAGCTCTTACTCGACTAGAGGCACTTTCTTGTTGGCCAAAGAACTTCGATGGCAGCCATCGCGCACTTGCACGATTAAAAGACACCACCAGCCAGTTGATTGGTCGGTTTGTGCAATCAGCTGAAATTGAAACCCGCAAAGTCCATGGGGCAGGGCCGCTTACTCGATACAGCGCAGACCTTGAGATCCCGCGTGACCAAGTCATTGAAGTAGATTTCTTAAAGGCAGTAGCTGGCCATTACTTAATTAATGCCGCCGCCTCGCAAGAGCGCTATGCCAAGCAGCAAACACTTATCGGTGAACTGGTCGAGGCACTTTATGCCGCCGGTCCAAAGTATTTAGATTCAGTCTTCTTAGATGATTGGCAGATCGCAGCAACTGATGCCGAGAAGTTGCGTGTGATTATTGATCAAGTAGCAGGCTTAACTGACCCAGGCGCATACGCACTACATGCCCGTGTTTGCGTGACTGGATAGACTGGTCAAATCATGAGCGGTCGCATAAGAGATGAAGATGTCGCATACGTCCGCGACCATGCGCCCATCGATGAAATCGTGGGCGATTATGTGCAACTCAAATCTGCTGGCGGCGGACAGAAAAAAGGTTTGTGCCCTTTCCATGATGAGAAATCTCCGTCATTCCATGTAACTCCATCTAAAGGCTATTTCCATTGCTTTGGTTGCCAAACAGGTGGTGACGTAATTGCCTTTGTAATGAAGATGGATCATTTATCTTTTACTGAAACTATTGAACGTCTGGCCGATCGCATTGGTTACACCTTGCGTTATGACGAAAATTCTTCGGGCACGTCAGCCCCGGCCGGGCAACGTTCTCGGTTAATTGCCGCAAATGCTGAGGCCGCCAAGTTTTATCAGGAGCAATTAAATAAATCTGAAGGCGCAGCTTATGGTCGCGAGTTAATGACCAAACGCGGTTTTGATAAAGCAGCTTGCGAACAATTCGGAGTTGGCTACGCCCCAAATGAATGGGATGCGCTAACGAAACACTTGCGCGCACTCGGCTTCACGATTGATGAACTTGAAAGCGCCGGACTTTCTAAAATGGGAGAGCGCGGCCCAATTGATCGTTTCCGCAATCGCCTAACTTGGCCGATTAGAGATATCTCGGGCGATGTAGTTGGCTTTGGTGCCCGCAAGCTAGCAAGTGATGCCGAAGATCAAGGGCCAAAGTATTTAAATACGCCAGAGACGCCGATCTATAAGAAGAGCCAAGTTCTATATGGCTTAGATATGGCAAAGAAAGATATTGCTAAGTCGCGCCAAGCTGTAATCGTCGAGGGTTATACCGATGTAATGGCAGCGCATTTAGCTGGTATTCCAACGGCAGTAGCCACTTGTGGAACCGCGTTTGGTGCCGACCACATTCGTATTTTGCGCAGACTTTTAATGGATGACGATGCTTTCCGAGGTGAAGTTATCTTTACTTTCGATGGCGATGCAGCTGGGCAAAAGGCGGCACTTAGAGCATTTAGTGATGATCAGAAATTTGTAACGCAAACTTATGTGGCAGTTGAGCCCGATGGGTTAGATCCGGCCGAACTGCGTCAACATAAAGGTGATTTAGCGCTACGTGATTTGATTGCAAAACGCGTACCACTTTTTGAGTTCGCAATTAGAGCAGAACTTGCCAAACATAAATTGGAATCAGCCGAAGGTCGCGTCAACGCATTAAATGCCGCAGCACCACTTGTCGCCCAGATTCGTGACAAATCTTTACGTCCCGAATACACCAGATTATTGGCTGGTTGGATCGGGTTAGAAACAGATGTTGTAAGCAAAGCAGTAGCGCGAGGTTTCAAGGCCACTGTTTCAAATAACGCAGATGCGAGTACTGAAGAAATTCCAGAACAAAACTGGCGGCCTGATCCAAGTGATCCACGTTTGATGTTAGAACGCGAAGTTCTGAAAGCAAAAGTGCAGATGCCCGAACTTGCTAGTGGCTGGTCAGCAATTGAAGCCGAAGCGTTCACTCACCCGGCCTATAAAGAGTTGCGTGCAGTAATTGATGTGGTTGCAGCTGATCGTCCGTTAACTATTGAACTAGTTACTAACGAAAATATGAAAGCGCTATTTACTGAACTCTCGGTTGAACCAATTCGTACCGATGGCGAAATCTCGCAGAATTATGTTTCCAGCATT
>CAIXTG010000211.1 GCA_903922325.1 uncultured Actinomycetes bacterium | reverse complement strand
TGGCACATTAAGCATGCGAGCAAGTGTTTGTGCCATTAGCGTCTTGCCGCAACCAGTTGGGCCAAGTAACAAAATATTGCTCTTTGCTAATTCGATGCCATCTTCGCGCTTTGAATCCCCTGATTGAACACGCTTGTAGTGGTTATAAACAGCAACAGATAAAGATTTCTTGGCACGGTCTTGGCCGATTACATATTGATCTAGAAAATCAAATATCTCTTGAGGCTTTGGAAGTTCAGTTAAACCAAGGGCTGCAGTTTCGGAAAGTTCTTCAACGATGATCTCGTTACAAAGATCAATACATTCGTCGCAGATATAAACGCCTGGGCCGGCGATCAATTTCTTAACTTGCTTCTGGGTCTTTCCGCAGAAAGAACACTTAAGCAGGTCGCTGGTTTCGCCGATGCGAGTCATCATTCTCCTTTAGCAGGGGCGGGGAGTTCCCCTTGCGTATGGGTGAAGCCTAATTTCTAACGCAGATTCTTGCCGGACTTTTCACGCTTAATCTTGTTCGCTCTGAGAGATAATTAATCTGAAACCACATCACTCTTTGGCGGCATCTTCATATCGCGCACCCCAGGAATTCGCATGACTGAAAGCCCCATCAGAATATGGAAAATCGAAGCCCCAATTAATAAATTTCGCTCGCCGAAGTAATCAGCAGCTGGGCCAACCAGCGCCATGCCAAGTGGCATCAAGGCTGTTGAACCCATGTGATCGATTGAGAAAACTCGACCTTGCAAATGCGGTGGAACCTCTCGTTGCACAGCTGTTGACCACCACGCTTCCCATGGTCCAACTGAAAGCCCTGCGATTAAGTAGGCAATCACAATTACTGTGCCAGAAACTGGAAAAGCCAGAGCTAGCGGAGCCACAATCACAATCATCCAGACCAAGATTGAAACTTGGCCTTCATGCTTAACTTTTACTTTCACGCAGATTATTGCCGAAATAATGCTGCCTACTGAAAAAGCTGCTGCTGCCAGTGCAAATGGCGTATTCGAATCAAATTCGCGCTTTGTAATGATTGGCAGCAAAACTGTTTCGGCAGCTAAAACCACCATCAACTGAAATGAAACCATAAAGATCATGGCCCCGATCCAGGGGATTTCAATAACAGTGCGCAGTCCTTCGCGCATTTCAGTTAAGAATGATTCGCGTTCTTTGGGTTCGGTCTTGATAACTTCTTTAATTTGATTTAGAAAGTAAGTACCGAGTGCGAAAGTAAATGCGGTAATCAAGAATGTTAAGCGCCCGCCAATCAGATAAACCGATACTCCCCCGATACCTGGGCCAATGATTGTTGATGTGCGCACGACAATGTTTCGAGCCACATTTGCCGCAGGCAATTTCTCATCAGGCACCAAGCTCGGCATGATCGCACCAGCTGCAGCTGCACCAAATGCATCACCAACGCCAACTAGAAATACTGCAATCCCTAAGAAAATGTGTGGTGTAGCTGGGCCTGAAAGAAAGACCATTGAAAAAACAATTACCGCACGCGCTAGGTCTGCAGCAATCATTACCTGTTTACGAGGCAAACGATCAGTCCAGACGCCGGCAAATGGCGCACCGATAACTGAAGCCAAGATGCGCGAACCTAAGATCAAGCCAAGTGTTGTCGCGTTGCCACCTTGATCAATAATGGTAACTGCGAGTGCTATTGGAAATGCTGATGCGCCCAAAACAAATATCGTCGTGGAAAACCAAAAGAGACGGTATCCCGGATACGACCAAAGGGATCCCGCCTCAGTTAGTTTTGCAATCTTGCTTTTTATTCCTGTAAACACATTGCCTAACCTATTACATATTGAACTGCTTACGCTTGTGGCTTTGCCTTACGGCTTTCTAGAACTTGGTCAATTAGACCGTACTCGACAGCTTCAGCAGCAGTAAGAATCTTGTCACGTTCAACATCGGCTGTTACTTCAGCAATTGTTTTATTTGAGTGACGAGAAATTAACTCTTCTTGCATTAAGCGAATACGCATGATTTCAGCGGCCTGAATTTCGATATCAGATGCTTGTGCGTAATCACCTTGTGCAAATGGCTGGTGAATCAAGATACGTGAATGCTCGAGTGCGTAACGCTTGCCTTTAGCACCAGCTGCCAAAATAACGGCAGCAGCTGAAGATGCTTGACCTAAACAGATAGTCATTACATCTGGGCGAACGAATTGCATGGTGTCATAAATAGCTGTCAGCGCTGTAAATGAGCCACCAGGTGAGTTGATGTAAATCATGATGTCGCGGTCTGGATCCATTGACTCAAGAGTCAGCAACTGAGCCATTACATCATTTGCAACGGTGTCATCGATTGGTTGACCCAAGAAAATGATGCGCTCTTCGAATAACTTTGTATAAGGATCAAGGCGCTTGTAACCGTAAGCGGTTTTCTCTTCAATCGTAGGAAGAACGTAGCGACTAGTAATTTCGTTTACTCGGTTGATGTTCATGCTGTTCCTCCACTACCTGAAACCTGACCAGCTGATCGAACTACTTGATCAACAAAGCCATATTCCTTTGCTTCATCTGCTGTAAACCAATTGTCACGATCAGAGTCGATGGTGATTTGCTCAACGCTTTGACCAGTGTGCTTAGCAATGATTTCAGCCATGATCTTTTTAGTTGCAGCCATTTGTTCAGCTTGAATACGAATATCTGTTGCAGTACCGCCGATGCCACCAAGTGGTTGGTGCATCAAGATGCGTGAGTGTGGCAACGCGTAACGCTTGCCAGGTGCACCTGCTGTTAGCAAGAACTGACCCATTGATGCAGCGATACCCATTCCCACAGTTGCAATGTCATTCTTCACATATTGCATGGTGTCGTAGATCGCCATACCGGCAGTTACTGAACCACCAGGTGAGTTGATGTACAAGTAAATATCTTTTTCAGCATCTTCGGCAGCAAGTAATAAAATCTGCGCACAAATTGCATTGGCCATCTCGTCGCGAACTTCGCCGGTTAAGAAAATAATACGTTCGCGTAGTAAGCGGGCGTAAACCTGATCGTCTAGCGCACCTGGGCTTGCGTGCGAAGAGCGAGCGGTTATCTCGCTAGTTTGCGGGTTTTGTAAATCCACTGACAGCCTCCTGTTTATTGCGTGTATTGACCTTAACAATTTAAGGCGCGAAATGCTTCCCTAATTCGGACAAATCATGCGCAGATTGGCCGTGTTCGCTTACAGCAGAGCGATTATTCAGCAGCCTCTTCAGAAATCGCTTCGCCAGCCTGCGGACGAAGTGCTTCTAGATCGATGGTGTTGCCAGATGCATCCTTAATTGTGATGCGACCAAGTACGCCAGCAAGTGCCTTCGAGCGAGCAACTTCAGCTACCAATGTGGCGATCTGACCCTGCTTCTGAAGTTCCTGGGCGAATTGCTCAGGTGCCATTCCGTAACGTTGTGATTGGCGAACCAAATATTCAGTTAGCTCCATCTCGTTAACTTCAACAGATTCAGCCTTAACGATTGAATCAAGCAAGAAATCAGACTTAATTGAAGTGCGAACTTCTAAATCTACTTCGGCACGGTGCGCAGCATCTTCTAGACGGCCTTCTGGCTCAAGATGAGCATTTACTTCATCTTCAACTAACTTATCTGGAACTGGAATTTCAAGGTCAGTAATTAACTTCTCAAGAAGTAGGTCGCGTGCTTGAGCACCTTGTTCCATCTTCTTTAATCGCTCGAGGCGAGTTGCGGTATCTGCCTTTAGCTCAGCCAAAGTATCGAACTCACTTGCTAGCTTTGCAAAAGCATCATCGATCTCAGGAAGGATGCGCTCTTTAACAACTTTAACTGCAACATCAACATCGCCAGTTTCGCCATCGGCTTGACCAACTAGTTGAGTATTAAAAGTTTTTGTATCTCCTGCAACTAAGCCAACGAGTGTGGCGTCAAGGCCATCGATCATGCGGTTTGAACCAACTTCGTAGGAAATGTCAGAGGCTTTTCCGCCATCAATTTCTTCGCCGTTAATCTTTGCCAATAAATCAATTGTTACGAAGTCGCCATCTTTAGCAGCGCGCTCAACTGTTGTAAGAGTTCCGAAACGCTTTGCTAGCT
>CAIXTG010000210.1 GCA_903922325.1 uncultured Actinomycetes bacterium | reverse complement strand
TGGCTTGCCCAATATGCAATTAATCCTTTTGATCCAATTAATCAGCCCGGGTTAAAGCCGGCTGGCTGTTATGTGCATTCCTGGACTTCTAGTGCGTGCCAATCGCAATGGATTATTTGGCAATACTCATCTTGTGGAATTGGCACTAAGTACGGAGTTCCAAGTGCCCGCGTTGACTTAAATGTTTTCCGTGGCACTGCACAAAACTTTATCGATCTAACTGCCGGAACTTGGGTGCCAGATCCGATTGATCTAATGCCGGTTTATGAAGCAACCACAATGTTGATTTCTAAACAAAAAGCTACTGATACGAGTAAAGCTGTCACCTTTAACATCGGTGTTAATCGCCCTGATGGTTCGCCAGTTGTTACTGGCACTGTGCGCTTTGCTTTTGATCCGCTTTCAATTGATAAACCAAAACTAACTCAAACCGTGACCCGAGCTGCAAGTGGTCTCTGGACCCTTTCGATAAAAGGTTTCACTGCTGGCACCTGGGTCGGCACAGTTAAATTCACTGACCAAACAAAAACTCATGCAGCGACTGAACTTCCGGTTACCTTTGAATTATTGCAAGGCGTAGCCCCTACGCCAACGCCGACCAAGAGCGCTACGCCTGCGCCTGCCACAGATGGTTGTAAGAATCAAATAAAGAATTAAAGTAGCCACATGAGCGATTCATTCATTGGCAGCCTAGATCAAGGCACCAGTAGCACTCGCTTTATGATTTTTGATCGTGCTGGCAAAATTGTTGGGCAACACCAACTAGAGCATCGCCAGATCATGCCGCAAGCAGGTTGGGTTGAACACGATGCCGCTGAAATTTGGGCGCGCACTCAAGAAGTAATTACTGGCTCGCTCAAACAAGCCGGGATCATTGGCTCGCAACTAGCTGCTATTGGAATAACTAACCAACGCGAAACTACAGTGGCCTGGGATTGTCTGACTGGTAAGCCACTTTCAAATGCAATCGTTTGGCAAGACACTCGCACCACGGCTTATCTAGATGCTTTTAGCGACAAAACTAAAGCAGAGATAGTCCATAAAACAGGCTTAGCGATTGCGCCGTATTTTTCAGCTAGCAAAATTAATTGGCTAATGAATAAAGTTCCTGCGGTTCAGCAGGCAGTTGATCAGCAAACTGCCCGATTCGGGACTATTGATTCCTGGCTACTGTGGAATTTATCTGGTGGCGCCCACGGTGGCGTGCATCTAACTGATGTAACAAATGCCAGCCGCACCATGTTGATGAACTTAGAAACACTTGATTGGGATCAATCGCTACTAGATCAGTTTGATATTCCGCGATCAACTCTTCCGCAAATTAGATCTTCTGGCGAAATCTATGCAACCACTGATCCGAATGGTCCATTCGGAACTGCAGTTCCGATTGCCGGAATTCTAGGCGATCAACAAGCCGCAATGGTTGGCCAACTTTGTTTTGCACGCGGCGATTCAAAGACCACTTACGGCACCGGTAACTTTGCGCTCTTAAACACTGGCGATGAAATTGTAAGATCAAAAAGTGGTCTCTTAACAACAGTCTGCTTTAAGTTCGGCGAAGAACCTGTGCAATACGCACTCGAAGGTTCAGTTGCAGTAACTGGTTCTGCCATTCAATGGTTGCGCGATCAACTCGGAATAATTTCGCAGGCCAGTGAAATTGAAAACTTAGCTGCTTCAGTTCCAGATACCGATGGGGTTTATTTTGTGCCCGCATTTTCTGGCTTATTTGCACCTCATTGGCGCAGTGATGCACGTGGCGTGATTGTTGGATTAACTCGCGCAGCTACTAAGGCACATCTGGCACGGGCTGCTCTAGAAGCGATCTGCTATCAAACCCGCGAAATTATGGATGCTATGTCAGCGGACAGTGGAGTCACATTGACCCAAATGCGAGTTGATGGCGGCATTACAAATAACGCTCTCTGCATGCAGATGCAGGCCGACATCTTAGGTATCGAAATTTCGCGTCCCGTAATTGTCGAAACTACTGCGTTAGGAGCCGCTTACGCAGCGGGCTTAACCGTTGGGTTTTGGAAAGACCGTGCTGAAATTTCTGGGCAATGGAAAGAGTTTCATCGATGGCGCCCAACATCTACGCCAGCAGAACGCGAGAAAGGCTTTGCCAATTGGCGCAAGGCGATCGATCGAACTCTGAATTGGGCACAGTAGACTTCATATCATTATGAGCATTGCAAAGTTGCCAGCTGATATCACGCGCACCGATCGCCAAATGGCCGATGGTCGCACCATTCGCTACTACGACACCAAAGAGCAAAGTCGCCAAGCGCAAGATCAGCGCCCCGTCGAAGCACAACCACAAATTGGTGAACTTCGTTATGACGCACTTGTTGGCGAATGGGTGGCAGTTGCATCACATAGACAAAATCGTATCTTTTTACCGCCGAAAGAACTTTGTCCGCTCTGTCCTACTTCGGAAAACCCAGGCGAACTATTAACTGAAATTCCAGAGTCAGATTTTGAAGTTGTTGTCTTTGATAACCGCGGCCCATCTTTTCGCCCACCAGTTGGAGATTTCGAATTACCAGAGGCGTTAAGTACTCAAACTGCCGAAGGTCAGAGCGCAGGAAAATGTGAAGTTATTTGTTTTGCCGCAGATCATGGAAAATCCCTCAAAGATCTAGCGCCCTCACAAGTTCGAGTAATTCTAGAAGCCTGGAAAGATCGAGTTCGCGAACTTTCGAGAGAGAGCTACATCGCTCATATCGCCCCGTTTGAAAATCGTGGCGAAGAAGTAGGAGTAACTCTTACTCACCCACATGGGCAGATTTACTCATATCCATTCTTGCCACCACGCGTTGAAAAAATGTTGGCTGCCGCGCAAGAACATAAAGATCGCACCGGTCGTGTGTTGCTTGACGATGTAATCGCACGCGAAATTAAGGATGGCGAACGCATAGTTGCCCGTAATGATCACTGGATTGCCTTCGTTCCATACGCTGCCCGCTATCCATTTGAAATCCATGTAGCGCCGCTAAAGCCAGTAGCTGACTTAGCCGAACTTGATGAAGCTGCATCTGCTGCTTTCCCCGAGATCGCTCTCGAAGTCTTAAATCGCCTCGATGGTGTTTTCGGTATCGAAATGGCTTACATTGCAACTTGGCATCAAGCACCAGTTCGAGTTGGTCGCGACGTAATGCGTTTGCATTGGCAAATCACAAGTGTTCGTCGCCAGCCCGGAAAATTGAAATACCTAGCCGGCTCAGAATCTGCCATGGGTGCATTCATCATGGATCTAAAGCCAGAGCAATCAGCGACGCAGTTGCGCGAAGTTAAACTTTAATTAACTGGCGTAACTGATAAAACTTCAACGCCGCCAATTGCGGTTAGCACTTCGATCAAATCACTTGGATCAGAGCCTGGCACAGCAACAGTAATGTCGTCATAGCCCCGGCCATCTTCAGATTTCATAACAACTAATCCGCGAATATCGCCACCGGCAAAACCAATTGCCGAAGCAACCGCGCCAAGCGAGCCGGGGCGATCAGGAAGGACGACCTGTAATCTGAATTGAGCCATGGCTAAACCTTACCGAAAATGTATTTCGTAGGCGTTAACTCCATTAGTTCGAAGCTGCAGATCCGAGCGTCACCTTGAATGTCTTTGATCCACCATTGTTTGGCAGATCAACGATAACCGTAATCGTGCTGCCTGGTGTGGCCGCACGAATGCGCACGATGGCTGAAACATCATCGGTGATCTTGAATCCTTCAATTGATTTGATTACTGAACCAACTGGAATACCAGCCTTTTCAGCACCTTCACCAGGGCTTAATTTAGAAATCTTGGCGCCAACGCCAGTGTAAGTCTGATCGAAGAAAACGCCCAGAACTGGTCTGGTGGATTTTCCAGTTGCGATGATTTCGTCAACTACACGTTTAGCTTCATTAATTGGAATTGAAAAACCAAGACCAATTGAGCCACTGGTTGAACCAGATGAAAGTGTTGCGATTGCTGAATTAACGCCAATCAACTTTCCGTTTGAATCAATTAGAGCGCCACCAGAGTTGCCTGGGTTAATAGCAGCATCAGTCTGAATCGCATTTACATAGGACTCTAATCCAGTACTTCCCGCAACAACTGGGCGATTTAGCGCTGAAACAATTCCTGATGTAACAGTGCTCGCTAGACCAAGCGGGGAACCTATGGCAATGACTGGATCGCCGACACTAACTTTTGCAGAATCGCCAACTTTAATAACTGGTAAATTTCCGGTCTTAACTCTTAGCACTGCAATGTCGTATGCGATATCGCGACCAACGATAGTTGCTGGCAAAATATCACCATTTAATAACTCAACCTCGATGGTTCCGCTGGTCACTGCATCTGCAATTACGTGATTATTTGTAATTATAAAACTTTCAGAAGAACTCGAAGAATAAATTGAACCCGAACCCGTGCCGCCACCAGTGCGAGTCGTTACTTCGATTGAAACTACCGAAGGAGTAACCGCAGCAGCAAGTGTCTTTGCATCAATCCCAATTGAACTCGAACCTAAATCAACCAAGGTGCGCGAATTAGGGCACGTGCCGTTAACCGCTAAATACATTGCCTGAGTACTCTTGTTAACACATGCCTGCACAGTGCCCGAGTTAGAGGTGGCAGCTGTTGCAATTCCGCCAGTGATTAGCACGCCGGCGATAAAGCCAGCCGCTACTTTTTGAGTTCCTTGGAATTTCATCTTCATCCCTTTCATGAGAGTACTACCCAATTTCCTTCGACTTTCACTTTTACATTTGTTAATGGATCTCGAGCTGGACCTTGAACCGCTTTGCCGTTGCTGAATGGATCAAATTCTGCCCCATGGCACGGGCAATACAAAGTCTTATTCGCACCCTTGTAAGAGACCGTGCAACCTTCGTGAGTACAAGTAGCTGAATATGCAAATACGCCAGTTTTGGTGCGAAAGAGAATTGCTGGCATGCCGTTACTTAAAGCAAATTGATGTGTTTCACCGACAGCTATTTTAGAGAGTTCCAAAACCTTTACAGCTGATCCAGAAGCAGTTGTTGTTTCAACGGCTTTCGCTGAACTCTTTGGAAAAGCTTTTCCGAGAAATGAAAGTGCAATCGCAGCGCCACCTAAAGCGCTTACTCGAATAGCGCCTCGTCGATCTAGTGAAACATCTACTGTGCGGCGATTACCTACCAAGGTTAAGAAGTAGACCAACCAAAGAATTGCATAAGCAGTATCGCTAGCTAAGAAGTAAGGCGAAGCATGGAAACTGCTTGCCAACCAAAGTCCAATCGACATGGTAAATCCGCCAAATGCTGCCAGCGTTGGTGAAACCCAAAGTAAAGTTGCTAAACCAATTGCAAATTCAGCCAACATAACTGTTAAGCCAACGGCAGTTGAATGTTCAATCAATTTGTTGAAGAGACCACCGATAGGTGATTGGGTTGAATAACCGCTGAGTTGAGTTCCGATAAATGAAGCAGAACCTTTAGTTAGAAATCCCGGGTCAGTTGCTTTGTCCCAGCCGGCATAAATCCAAGTTAGGCCTAGCCACCCTCGCAAGATGCGAATAGCAATGGTTTGTGAGCGCCAAGAGTCAGAGAGAGATTTAATTCGGCGCGGTTGGTAACTCATGCTGCTGAGCCTAAAGGTTTAGCCTTACTGGCGTCACTAGATTGGCTGAGAATTTGCGCAGAGAAAACCGAACATGAAAAGCTCCCTGACTTGGATTCGAACCAAGAACCTGCCGGTTAACAGCCGGCTGCTCTGCCATTGAGCTATCAGGGATTGCGAAGGCCAAACTCTAGCGTAATTATTGCCATCGGTAAAAATGACCGCTGAAACCAGCCAATTACAGGCCGCCGACCGCCAAATCATGGAGCCCGCGTCTAGTGCTTTCCAGCGAAACTAAAGTAGCAAATGCGGCGTTGTATTCAGCCTCATTCTCAACCGGATTTAACCGCTGCAAACTAGATTTTAAATCCGCAATTGCTCGAGATACTGAGACCTCACGCAATCTGGC
>CAIXTG010000209.1 GCA_903922325.1 uncultured Actinomycetes bacterium | reverse complement strand
AGATAAGTTAATCGCCGATGAGAAAGCTGCCGCCGATAAGCTGATTGCGGACAAAGCTGCGGCGGACAAAGCATCTGCAGATAAGGCTGCGGCCGCAGCTAAAGCCGCAGCAGCAAAGAAAACAACAATCACATGCGTGAAGGGAAAGTTAACTAAAAAGGTTACTGCGGTGAAACCCTTATGTCCCAAAGGTTATAAAAAGAAGTAACTAATCAAGCGGCAGTAATCGGTTTCCTAATTTTATCCACTTGGAACTTAAATTAGGCAAGATCATTGCCTGTGCTTTACCTACCACTTTCGTTGGTAGAACTAATTTATCAGGAAGGGTGAGAGCTGCCGTGCTCGCTGAAGTATCTACCGTGGGCGTAATTACAGTTTTGGTTACCGTGGGATTAGTAAGTGTTTTCTTGGAAACTATTACTGAAGTGCCTGATTTCTCGAGCGTTATTTTGTAAGTACCTACACTTCCGTAATTCGTAAAACTAACATTATTGATCGAGATCAAACCAACACCACTGACTGCAAAGATGTAAGTATTACCTTGTTTTAATTTCATAGTTATTGCAGCTGATAGCCCTGTCGCCACGTCTGCACTTTCCACGATTAGTGGTGGATTAACGACAGTTTTATCATTCGGCTTGTTGATCGGATAGATCGAGAGCCTTAGGTCTAAGTTCGGACTGTAGGTCGCACCATCTAATGAGATTGAATAGTCTGAAGTGGTAGTTGGTGTAAATTGGAAGTAATCAATATCTGCTGGGCTAGAAATAATTCCGCCCATAGAAATTGGATCAAGCAATATCCTTCCTGAGATTTCAGTGTTTTCATCTTCATCTAACTTTAGATTTAAGCCATGGTCAGCCATTATTTGGAAGTCATCTTCTAAGTTGTTAGCATCTATGTATTGACCTTTAGACCATTGGGTAAGTGGCTGATAGAAACCAACACCCATGATTGGCGCCCAACCATCGCTACCTGCGTAATACGGCGTAGTCGTGGAACCATCATGCGAAAGACCAAGTGTGTGACCAACTTCGTGAGTTACCGACTCCGCGATATATTTTGGATTATCGCCAACACCAAGCGTGAAGATCCATGCTGGCTGGTTTAACTTCTGTAACGCCCCGATGAAATCGAATGCACCTACGTAGGCAAGTCCCGAGCACTTACACGCTTTGAAAATTACTGGGTCAGCCGAGATCAATGCTCGAGTTCCATAAGCTTGATCTTTACTATCGGTCCGCTCTAGCACTCCTGCTGCTGGCTCCTCGGTAGTTACATCAACGTCGAACGGAGAGAAATCTTCGGCAACGCGTTGCCATACCGATTGAATAACCGCTAACTCAGTTGCGCTAAATTTTGAATAATCTGCATCTTGGCTAAAGCCCAAGGCGTTCCAGGCTGTTCCGTTATTGAAATTCTTATTCCAAGATGTGCCATCGATGTATTCACCGTTGAAATCCAGATAGATGGTGCGCTTAGAACCTGGGTTTGAATGCAGTGAAAACACCGACGCATTTGTAATTGGCAGGTTGCCTAAAGAGTCCGTGATTTTGTTGGGCAGACCAGCTTGCATTGGAGAGATCGCATAGGGCAGCTCGCCACTTTGAGGGGCCATCATGTCCTCGGCATAGAAGCCATGGCCACATTTATCGAGGAAGTACATGGGCATTGATAAAAGAAGAGCCGACAGTTCGCCATTGGACATTGAATTAATCTGGGCAGCTTTGCCTAGATTTGATCCCAACTCGGCGATTGCGGCTGCACCCGAACTAGGGGCAGCCAATATGGGCTCGCAGTAACCGGCGGGCTGATCAGCCTGCAAATAAGGCAGCCGCAGGTTCGAAGTTGCGATGATTAATAAAATGGCAAGGCCAAAGCGAGCTTTATGGGGAAGCATAACCCTAAATGTAAGGTGCAGGGTTAGAGCACAGGCTCAGCGACTCACTTAAGTAGCCGGAGAGTTGTGGTGATTAATTACTTTTGAAGGGTTAGCCCCTAGTTACTTCTTTACTTTGTAACCTTTAGGGCAAATAGGTTTAAGGGCGGTTACCTTCTTAATTGATTTACCTTTGACGCAGGTAATGGTTTTCTTCTTCGACTTTGCATCAGCTGCCGCCTTTGCATCAGCTATCGCTTTATCAGCTAAAGCTTTCGCAGCAGTATCAGCTATTGCCTTATCTGCGATTGCTTTCTCGGCGGCAACTTTTGCGGCAGCATCAGCGGCTGCTATATCGGAAATTACCTTTGCATCAGCTGCTGCTTTCTCTTGCGATGCCTTTATCTCGGCCTTGGCAGCCTTAAGAGCGGGTGACCAGGCTTCATGGCAAGTAGATTCACCATAGAACTGTCGCATCAGGTCAATATCAAAATCGCTAAGTGGCAAAGAACCAAACGGAGCTACATCTGGGTCTTTCATCACGCTATCTACAGGTAGAGCCGAAAACATATCGCCTAATCCGAGAATATTGCCGATTTCAGATTGAGCCGACTCTATAAATCCTTCCTTATCTTTATTAAACTCTGGAACCGAACTTATTTGAATAGTCCCACTGGCTCGGAAATTGTTATCTAACTCAACAGTCCAGTACCCATTGTTATTTATCGCGACGTATCCAACTTGGATGTCAGCCTCGGCAATAGTGCCAACGCGCTGGAAAGCCACGGTGTCTAGCGCAATATCCCAACTGTTAAACGCGAGCTCTAGCCAACCAGATTCCTCCGCTGTAAAGTCTCGAGTGATCGGTTCAGAATTAATCGAGGTTACATTAGTTGTCCATTTGATGATCAGTTTTCCTGAACTGTTATCCCATTTAATGCCGGGGAAGTACTCTTCGAAAAACAGCGGCGAGAGCTCTTTTACTGGGCAAACTTCGGCTTTAGCACTTGGCACTTGAGTAACGGTAAATAAGCTCGCAGCCAACAGCACAGAAGTTGAGAGCGCAGTGAGTTTTCTAAGTTTCATTAAATATCCTTAGGCTGGAACCGCGATAACTATTTGGTTTCGCGTGTAGTGGCCTTTAACAACTTTTCCACCGCATGTGACAAAAACCAACTGCCTAGGACCATCTATGCGAAACCACTTTGCTTTATATTCGCCTTTCGGAACCGAGAGACTGTCAGTGATCTTGTAGCTTGTTTTATTGCCCTCTTCGTCGGTGACTGAAAACTTGGTGCCTACCTTGGCTTTAATAATTGGATTGAGCTTGCCTTTGCAGCCCTCATACTCAATGTGCCAAACGATTATTGACGAGCCTACGGTTGCTTTTAATGGGTTATGTCTTGCTGATACTCCAGCAAATAGTGGAGATTTAGGGGGATCGAGTTCGCCAGATAGTGGATATGTAACTGACTTAACCGGCACGGAGACGGATCCAATTTTTATGTTTCCAATAGTTTTGCCATCTAAATTACTTGCTGGGCACTTCGCAGCACTTGCCGTTGGAGCAAGTGCTGCGAAGCTTCCGAGGAAAAGACCTGCGGTTAAAGCAAGTCCCAGCGTTCTTCCGAACTTCATTTATTCTCTAACCTGATTTATTATTTAGTTTTTCTTGAACTTGCGACGGATTGTTGAGAATAGAACTAGGAAAGTGAATCCGAATAGTTCAGGTACTGGAAGTCCGCTTGTACCAGCTTTAACGCTAGACGGAACACCAGTTTGGATTGCAGATGGCACATTGCCTTGCTTCGAAACTACGACGTTATTTGTCACAGTCGTTACAACGCCATTGGCATCAGTAATCTTGAAGACGATGCTGTCGTTACCACCCAAAGAACAGCTGTTCTTTGAAGGAGTAAAGGTCCAAGTGGTTGCAGATGTCTGAACCAGAGTGCCGTTCTTCGGCATACTTGAGACGACTACCTTTGAAGTTCCATCGGCAGCCAAGTTCTTTGACAAATCAATCACGATTGGCTTATCACAGCTTGTCTTTGCAGTCGCTACTACTGCCTGAGGCAATAGCAGTGGTGCAGGTGCAGCAGCAGTAGGTTCTTCAACCACTGGAGCTGGGGTAGGAGTTACAACTGGAAGCACCTCAAGTGCTACAGGTGGAATTAACTCGAAGTTTGCAGTAACGGTTAAGCCTGCTGTGATGTTTAGATCGCTACGAGTTGCGTTGATATTTCCATCGCTCCAGCCCGTAAAGCGGTAGCCAGTTGCTGGCGTAGCTGTTACCGGGGAAGTGGTTGCAGCATATTGAACTGTTTGTGGGCTAGTGCCGGTAATTGAACCGTTTGGTCCAGCGTTGTAGTTAACGGTGTAAGTGATCGCTGTGAATCGAGCAGTCGCAAATACATTCGCAACAACATTTGATTCAGTACGTGT
>CAIXTG010000208.1 GCA_903922325.1 uncultured Actinomycetes bacterium | reverse complement strand
CGTTGAATGACTAGGCAGTGAGCGTCTAAACCGCTGTGACACTGCACGTAGAAGTTGGTCACCAACTTCGTGGCCATACTGATCGTTTATTGGTTTGAAACCATCAAGATCTAGGAGCAATAAAGCACCTTGGGTATTGGAAAATTCAATTAACTCAGCCATAAATTTTCTTCGGTTTGGTAGTCCGGTTAACTCATCTGTTCTTGCCAACGTACGTTCGGCACCGATCTCCTGTGCCTGCCTAAGTGCGACTACCATTCGAATAAAAGCCAGAAATAAAGTAACAATTGCTGGGCCAACAATAAATCCAGGTAAGTATCCTGGTTTTAAAGCAAGCAAAGACAAAAGAATCGCGCTAAACAACACCGCTACTGCAATTAGAACTGGATGAGTTGGAACTCGTAAATCGCTTTCATCACGTTTGCGCCATAAAGATTCGACAATCAGAAATAGCGCAACCAGCCAAAGTGAATCTGTCCAGCTGCCAAATCTATATTTGCCATGACTGCTTAACCACAGATTTATAAAGTCAGCTGCCGCGAATGCAAAAATACCAATAGCGAGAATAAAACTTCGCCAATTTATTCGATGAAAAGGGCTAAGCGAGATGATGAGAGCTATGAGCACAATGTCGGCAACTGGGAAAATTATGGCAAAAAATGTCTCTAACTGGTTGCCATCAAAATTCGGAAGTACTGGTTTCATGAGTAAGGCCGACGCAAGGGCGCTAACACCGAGTGCCACTATGGCAGCATCAATGTTTTCCAAAAGAGTGCTAGATACATTTGCCCTGAGCAATCGGGGGATTGCCACAAATATAAATGGATAAAAAAGTAGATAGAGGACATCAGAAATAATCTGAAAAGTATTTGTAAGCAAATAGACGGCAGTTAAGGAAGATATAACTGACCCGGCAAACCAGAAAAAGATGGCCAAAACGAGCGAAAGGCGAGTGCGAAGATCTTCACCCCTTAATGCGTAAATGCTTAGCGCCAATAAAGCTAGCGGGACAGCGTTATAAAGGAGTAAATCAGCAATTAAGTCAGGCTTTTCTATAACTACGCTGGCAGCAAAAGTGGTGGTAATCAACATAAAACTACCGATTCGAAATAATTTCAAGGTAGCCACTTCAAAACTGTAAGTACTTTAGAAAGGGGAAAAGAATAGGGCTAGCCAGAGTTAACTGACCAGCCCTATTCTTTTAAGAAATTTACTTATAAACCTGCACTGCAAAGTAGATTTCGTGAGTTCTTTGTTTGTGTTAGCGCATCTTTTGCCTGCTGTAACTGGCTTGCGGTTAGCTCCTTAGTTTTATTTAGAGTCGCAATAGTTGTACCGATTTTCTTGGAACTCTCAATTGAGGCAAGGTTCTTTGACACGGTGTTTTTCAACTGCATGATTGATGAGTTGTACTTACTAATTGAACCATTTAGTGATTGCATCTGAATTTTAGATGTTGAATTATAAGTTTTAAGTGATGTTATTGAACTAGTCAGTTGGCTAATTGCTGTTGACAGCTTCGTGATAGTGACTGCATTTTTGGCCGCATTGACTTTGTCCTCTTTTAACTTTGCCAATTTTAATTTTGAATCATTCAAAATCACGGTGAAATCATCAATCTGCTTGGTAACTCCGGCGATCTTGGCAGTTAAATCAGTTACTTCCTTTTGAGCAATTGGAATCAGATCGGTTTGCTCTTTTATTTTAATCGCAATATCCGCATTTTCTTTAGTAAGAGCGTCAATCTGGGTCTGCACATTTGCACTCGCTGCATTTTGAGCCGCAATTTGGGCATCAATTTCTACCAGCGCAGCCGCAGTACTTGTCTCAAGACCGGTAAGTTCTTTCGCCGACTTTGTATAAGAAGCTGATTCGTTAATGCAATCAACGGCTAAAAAGTACTTCTTAGCATTCTTAGTTGTCGCGGTTGCTGGCAAATAAATCGTGGTCTTAGCTCCGTCAAGGGTTACGGTGGACTTAACCGCAGTTACGCACTTGTAGGTAAAACCGCTTACTTTGGTGGTCTTATTAACAGTGGGGCAGGTCGAGCCATTGCTGACTGCGGCATAAGCGGGGGTTGATACCAAAATCCCGGCGATAAGCGCCCCTGTAATAGAGAGAGTAGAAACCTTGCGCAACATATTGACCTCCATAGATTATGAGGCAATCTTACCGAAGCCGATTAAAAGGACCTGCTCGTAACGCGGGAATTACCTGCGAAATTGATGTGAGATCCTATTTATTGCGCTGGCGAACTCGAACGTTCATGCCCAGTTTACGAATTAGCGGTCTTGGCCCAAAGCGCAAGAAGAAACTCAAAACAATGTACTGCCAGCCCGGCACTGAAACTGCAGCGCCTTTTTGCGCATCTGACCAAGCTTTGGCAACTAAGTCATCGGCGTTTAGCCACATAAAGTTAGGTAAGGCGCTCATCTTCATGCGACCACGTTGGTGAAATTCAGTGCGTGTAAACCCAGGTGCCAGAACCGAAACTTTTAAATTCGTACCGGCTAACTCAGTATGAAGTGATTCGGTTAAAACCGTTAAGTAAGACTTGCTCGCGCTATATGTACCGCCAGCAATCCAGGCTGCCACGGAAGAAACATTAATCAAAGTGCCAGAGTTACGCTCTTTCATGCCGGGCAAGATCGCATGCATTAAGCGCATTGGTGTACGAACTAAAACATCAAACATTTTTTGCTCGGCAGCCATATCGCTAACTAAGAAGGATTTATTTATTCCAAAACCAGCATTATTAATCAACACTTCGACTTCATTGGTTGCAATGAAATCTTCAATTAATTTACAACCAGAATCAGTAGCTAAGTCAGCTACAATAACTTTTGTTTGAATCTTAAAATTTGTTTCTAACGCAGAAGCGCGTTCATTTAGCCGAGGTAGATCACGAGCAACCAAAACTAAATTAAAACCTTGAGCAGCAAGTAGACGCGAAAAACTCTCGCCGATTCCTACGGTAGCGCCAGTAACTAGCGCCCACTTGCCGTTGTTACTCATAATCATTTTCTCTTTAGTTATGCCAAAGATGCCGCATCATCAGGGACGATGCCATCGGTAGATTCTTCGCGGATATGCCAACTGCTGTCATATTCCTCGAGCAAATCTAGGAATGGTTTTGCATCAAACCACTCTGGGCCATTAACGCCATCTGGTTGCCAGATACCTTTATGGATTAGCTCCATAGCAATAACCGGGTTAATTGCGGTCTGCCAAACAACTGCTTGATCGCCGTAATTAGCCATAGACCATGCGTTATCAACCACGTTGTACATATATACAGCGCGCGGCTTACCTTCTTTATCTAAACCTTTAACCAAGGTTCCGGCACAAGTTTTACCTTTCATGCGCGAACCAAGTGTGGCTGGATCTGGCAAAGCAGCTGCCAGTAGATCACGTGGTGAAACCGCAACACCTTGAACATCAACGGTGTCTTTGCGATCCATTCCCAACATGTGAATTGTTTTTAACGTTGTAATGAATTGAGCACCTAGCCCATACTTGAATGCAACTTTCTTAGCATCAACTTTCTGGGGGATTAACACAACTTCTTCGTGCTCAACGTTTACGCATTCAACTGGCCCGATACCTTCTGGGAAATCGAATACTTCTAAATCACTAAATGGTTCGGTTGTAAACCAACCGCGACCGTCTTCCCACATTAGTGGTGGATTCAAACATTCTTCAATGGTTGTCCAGATAGAAAACGATGGCGCGAAATCAAAACCTTCAACAGTTAAATTCGAACCATCAAAGACAGTTACGGAATCTAGGCGACTAAATAAATAGTCTGATGCGTATTTAGCAAAAACATCGCTCATGCCAGGTTCGATACCCATGCCAACAAGTGCGTAAATTCCGCGCTCTCCCCAGTTCCAGTCACGTGCGAATTGCTCGTCACCTAACTTCACACCAGTTTCAGTGTTTGGATAATGCGGATGTGGGCGCGATAAAGACATCGCCATGTCAATGTAATTTGTATTTTCAATTTCACAAGCCAAGAAAATCGGCATGACGAAACGTGGATCAACTGCATTGATCACGACATCGGGCTTTGCTTTGCGAATTAACGCACGGATATCTTCTAGTTCAGCGGCATTAACTTCAGCGGCTGAAAAACGGGCATCTTTAACGCGGGCGACTGCTTCTTCGGCTCGAGCAAAATTGCGATCGGCAATAACCATAGAAGAGATAAAGCTTCTGCGGGATGCGATATTGGCAATTGCTCTACCGACGCCACCAGCGCCTATTACTAGCGCTTTCATTGTTGGCCTCTCATGAGGAAAAAACTCCATCTCGGTAGAAGGCCGAGGCTACTCTGCATGAGCGTGATCTGCCAACCTAATGGGCGGGTAGATTTCACCTATTAATTAAGTCCCCGTAGCTCAGTGGATAGAGCAACCGCCTCCTAAGCGGTAGGTCGCAGGTTCAACTCCCGCCGGGGACACAACTAGTAACTTTTTGTTGAAATCAATTTTAAAATACTAGCTCTTAGTTAATGTAAACACAGCACTTGTTTCGCCAGTGCTCTTAACAGTTAACTTATAGGGCGCGCCTGGCAGCTTAAATACTTCACCCGCCTGGAATCCGGTCAGAGTTGTTTTATACAAAGGCGGAAGAATAGGTTCACCATCTTCATCTAGAACTGGCTCACCCGCTGGGAGATCAGAACCAAGTCTTACAATCAATATTGGGCCGACAGCATTACCTTGAGCAGTTGTCCATGCTGGACCAATCATTCTCACCTGAATTTGGGGTTCGTACAGATAATTTGTGACCCACGAACATGGATCCTTTGAGTGGATGTAGTACTCAAAGAAATACCAATTACCTTTATAACCAAATTCATAAACTATTTTATCTGTTACCAAACTTGATTCATCAACGGTTGTGTCAGCACCAATCTTGATAGTTTTTGCAAGCGGTGTGTGAAAGATGGTTGCTCTTTGAGTGGCACTTAAGGTCGTATTGGGGCACCAATCTTCATTGCCCATCAAATCTCTAAAGTCTCCATACTCTTCAACGGAACAATTTGTCGCATTAAACTTTGTGTAATCAGATCCTTTGCAATACATGGATGAGGAATGGTAAAAGCCAAAATTGTGCCCGAGCTCGTGAGCCAATGTCGTTGATCCAAAAGATCGAAGGTTTATAGCATTTCCTTCTTGCGAACCAAGTCCTGCATAACCACACGAGTCATAAATGTTTGCAACAACTATGTGGGTCCCGATTGGGATCGTCTTTAAGCCCGCAATCTTCGTTGCCGCCTTTATGTCGGCAGAGCTCGCGCAATGCTTGATAGCGGTTCCAGCTTTGCCAATAATAAACTTAGATGTTGCGAACTTCATTTTGCCGCGGGAATTTTGCTTCCAGAAGGTGATGGCATTTTTCACCGATTCCTTGGCAAAACTAAGCATCTCGCCGTCACTTGTGGCAGTGGCTGTATCCACTAGATTTTCCGTCCAGAAATTTGGCTGATCCTTGGGCGTCAAACCAACAAAAATAATCTTGTGCGTCGTGCCCCATTCATTCTGAGCCTTGGGCGCAGCGGTGGCGTGCACAACAGGAGCAAGGAGAACTAGCGCAATTACGAATATAGGCAACCTTTTCATATTGGCTACACCGTTGATAGCGTCCGGATTTATGCGAATTTGAAAAGAAAATTAAATACTTGGGCCCAGATGGGCTCGTACCGTGAATCTACGGATTAAGTGACGCTTGCTTCACTATCGAATCGAGAGAATCGAGGCGATTAGGAACACCAGTTCTTACGAAAACACCACAGTGCGCTTACCAACCACAAAAATTTTATCTTCGGAGTAAAGCTTTACTGCTTTTGCTAGAACGCGACGTTCAATATCGCGACCAATTGCGATTAACTCTTCAGGGGTTGCAATGTGAGTTACGTGCGCAACATCTTGTTCAATGATTGGGCCTTCATCTAAATCACTAGTAACAAAGTGAGCGCTTGCGCCGATTATTTTTACGCCTCGCTCATGTGCCTGGTGATAAGGCTTGGCGCCCTTAAAGCCTGGCAAGAATGAGTGATGAATGTTGATGATTTTTCCAGGCAACTTGTTACAGAAATCAGCGGAAAGAATTTGCATGTAACGAGCAAGAACCACAAAATCAATCTTAAGTAATTCAATTTGTTTAGTGATCTCGGCTTCTTGGGTAGCTTTGTCTCCAGGCAAGTACATGAATTTAACGCCATGAGATTCAACCAGTTGGCGCAGTTCTTCGTGGTTAGAAATAACGAGCGGAATCTCAACTTTAAGTTCGCCTAGTTCATTTAAATAAAGCAAGTCACGCAAGCAATGGCTCTCTTTGGTGACCATAACGAGTGCGCGCGGGCGCTGTGAAGTTGGCCGAATATGAAGAGTCGGGTTGTACTTAGCTAAACCTTCATTTAGTGATTTTTCAGCAGCAGCTTGGCCTTGTGAAGTTTCAAAGCGAGTGCGCATTACAAAAGTATTGGTAGTCGGATCAGTGAATTGCTGATTTTCGATGATGTTTCCGCCACAGGCTAAAACCGCCGAAGTCATCGCATGAACGATGCCTGGTTGGTCAGCGCATTGCAGGGAAGCAATTAAATCCATGGCTAAAGGGTAAGGGTTATTAGTGCTTAAGCGTAAATCGCTGCATTGCTTTAGGCGCCCACCAGTTACGTTCGCCCAATAAACGCATCAAAGCTGGCACTAGTAAGGCACGAATCAAAGTGGCATCGAGAACCACTGCAAATGCAACACCAAAGCCCATCATTTTTATCGAGGTCACGCCGCTAGTAACGAAGGCTGCGAATACCACTGCCAGCAGCACAGCAGCTGCAGTAATGATTCGGGCTGATCGTTGCAAGCCTGTAGCAACCGATTCAATATTTGATTTACCAAGTAAGTGTTCTTCGCGAATCCGTGAAAGCAAGAAGAGTTCGTAGTCCATCGATAGCCCAAATACCACTACAAAAATCAGAATTACAATCGAGGTATCAAGCGAGCCAGTTACCGTGAATGAACCGACTAGCCATTGCAAATTGCCATCAACGAAGATCCAGGTCATAACGCCCATCGTTGCAGCAAGCGACATAATATTTAGTAGCACAGCTTTGATCGGCAAAATTATTGAACCGGTAAAAACAAAGAGCAGAATCAAAACGCTGATTGCAATCCAACCTAAAGCTAACGGCAGAGTTTGCGATATTCCATCCTGAGTATCTGTGTAATCAGCTGCGACTCCACCGACTAACGTTCCGGCAGGTGCAGGTACATCACGCAGATCATGAATTAACTGCTGAGCTTCAGGTGATCGTGGCAACATTGATTCATATGCCGTAATTTGAATATCGTTCCCGATAACTCGTGGCGCAGCCACGCTAACAATTCCGGAAACTCCTTTGACCTTTTCGATATAACTAGAAATTTCATCTTCTTTACTAGCGCCGTCCAAAACAAGTATGTCAATGGTGGCGATATTGCTCTCAAAACGTGAATCTTGAATTGCCGTAGCGATTGCAGCTGAATTACTTGCCGGCAAAATTCTGGCGTCACCTTGCGAGAAGGCGATGTTTTTTATTGGTGCAGCCAATATGCCAAGCACAATTAGCGAAAGTAGAACAACGGCAACGGGTCGCTTCATTACCAAGCGTGCAGTTTGAGCCCAGCGCCCCTCGTCCTTATGAGCAATTGCTGATTTACGGACAACGCCTTTATCAACTTTCTTTCCGAGCATCGCAAGAATTGGTGGCAAACCGAACAAAGCACCAGCAACTGCAATAGCTACAACTGATACACCGGCGTAGCCAAAAGATTTGAGGAAAGGTAGCGGAAATAAGGTAAGTGAAAAGAGAGTAACCAGAACTGTTAATCCAGAATAGAAGACCGTTTTTCCGGCACTGGCCATGGTGTCAACAATTGAATCTTCTACGCTCTTGCCCCGATGCAGCTCTTCGCGGAAACGATTAACAATTAATAATGCGTAATCAATACCTAGTCCGAGCCCCATGCCGGTAGTTAAGTTGAGTGCATAAACGCTCACGCTTGTTACAAGTGAGATCAAGTAAAGGAGAAAGAAAGCGCCCAGAATTGCAGATACGCCAACAATTAATGGCATTGCCGACGCTGCCATAGCCCCAAAGACAAAAACCAACAAAATAAAGGTCAGTGGAATCGAAATTGCTTCAGCGATTTTCAAATCGTCGGCAATCTTTTTATTTATCGCATTTCCTACGACTCCGACGCCACCTGAGTAAATTGTTAATCCATCACGTTTTCCGTCAAAATTCTTTTGGAAGTAATCGCCCATTTCTTGGCTCTCAGGTGTAAATGCTTCGCCGCCACCATAAACCAAAATATATGCAGCCTTACCATCAGTTGCAGCAAGTGTTTTTTCGCCGCCGGTATTCCAATAAGAAACAACCTTTGTAACACCAGGTGCTTTTGCCATTTCGGTCTCTAGAACTTGTGCTTTAGCTGCCACAGTTGGATCTGTGATTGGCAAATTGCCAGAGTCAACAACTACAACAACATTGGGGTCTGCGATTTTTAGATTTTTGTTTAAATAGTTATAAACCTGATATGAGTCGCTATTTGGGTTTGAGTAACCACCGGAATCAAGGCGGCTGAAAACCATCGAACCAAAGGTTCCAGCTGTCAGGACGCCAACGATAAACAGAATGACCATTGCTTTGCGGCGGCGAACTACAACGTGACCAAGTTTCTCAAACACCTAAGACTCCTTTTATCTGAACAATGTATAGATAGTAGTGTTTTTATTTGAACATTGTCAAGATTAGGAGGCATAATTGAGTCATGCCCGTCGCCAGAGTCAGAGATCAGTATCACCATGGTGATCTTGAGAGCGCCTTAATCGCAACGGCGCGAAAGTTCACGAAGCGAAATGGAATCGAACATTTATCGTTGCGCAAGGTCGCTCAGGAGATTGGCGTAAGCCCAAGCGCTGCGTACCACTATTTCCCTGACCGTGATGCGCTCATGGCAGCAGTCGGCTTCTCGCTCTTTGAAGAACTTGCCGATTACCAAGAGCGTGAACTCGCAAAAATAACAGGAACAACCGCAAAAGCTGCCAAAGAAAGATACAGAGCCCTAGGTAAAACTTATTTTGAGTGGGCTATCAAAGAGCCACATTTTTTTAATTTGATGTTTAGCGAGCATTGTTTGGTTGATTCCAAATCAGAAGAGAAGCGTGAAGATAATCGAGCATTTATAAATCTCACAAAATGTCTTGACGAACTAGTTAGTACTGGCGCTTTAGAAGAGCGAATGCGTGGCCACAGTGAACTGCTTTCTTGGACAGTCGTACATGGTGCTACTAGTCTTATTGTGGGTGGACATTTAGATCCAGAAAATTATGAAAGTATTCTTGACGATCTAGAATTCTCACTAGGAATAAGGAAGTAATCCATGAGCGAACTATTTCCGAAGGTGACTTCAGATGAAGTTGATCACGAACAATCTATTGAAGATGCCAAACGTGATGCCGAAATTGCTGGCGATAAACCGCCTCACCATGACGACTAATCTGATTTAGTTGAAGCTGCAGGTGGCGGCGTAGATGGTGCAGGAGTTGCAGCCGGAACCGAAGCAGTAGAACTTTTAGCCGAGTCAGTCTTATAAAATCCTGAGCCCTTAAAAACAACACCGACAGCCGAATAAACCTTTTTAACTTCGCCTTTGCATTCTGGGCACTCGGTTAACGAGTCTTCGGTAAATGATTGGAAAGTTTCGAATTCGTGGTTACACGCGGTGCACGCATATTGATACGTTGGCATTCGATTCCTTTCCGACTCTAGTTAGCAAAAATTTAAGCCTGATGAACGGGCGTAGTAGAAGGAAGTCTAAAGAAGTGAGACGATTGAGGCTAATCGGCGCGGGCCAGAAAGGCTAAATCATGAAGTTGAAGCAATTTGGTGCAGTTCTTGCAGCAGTAGTTCTGATGGCATTTCCAATGGCCAATGCAAATGAACTAGTCACGGCCGATCCTGCTAGTGGTTCGACCGTATTGGTATCACCAAGCGCCGTAACAATCATTACTTCATTGCCGCTTATGGCCGATGGAAATAGCGTCGAAGTTACCGACCCTGCCGGCAATCGAGTTGATGATGGCACGCTTGCAATTGCAGATACCGAAGCACTTGTCGGGTTAATTCCATTAACTGTTGGTGGTTACTACACCGTTAGCTACACATTGCTTGCTGAAAATGATGTTCCGCTAACTGGAAATTATCGCTTCAACTTTATTGCACCAGACTCAGTTTCATCACAATCTCCAACGCCGATTGCAATAGATGCAACTGCGAGTGCGCAGCCAAGTGCTGGCAGTAGCAAAGGAACAGATTTCTTAGTGATCATGATGTTAGTGCTATCTATTTTCGTATTAATCGGACTAGGAATGTACGCGCGGAAAATCTTTAGCGAAAGATGAGTCAATCGCTAATAAGTAGCTTATTGACGGTTTTTAAATTCACTTCAATAACTTCTAGTTTTTTGCTAGTAGGCGCACTTTTAGCAATAACTTTTTTGACGCTTGATATCAACGGAAAAGTTGCGCAAACTAATTTTGAGTTAAGAAAACTTGCGGCGATCGCAAGTTTGATTTGGATGATATCTAACGGCTTTTTTATAGTTTTTACTCTGGCGAATATTCTTAACACCAGAGTTTCTGAAGTTTTACAGCCAAATATTTTGCGTTCATTTCTATTACAAATTCCACTTGGTCAATATCTTTTTATGCAACTCTTACTTTCTATCTTTATATCCTTAGTCGTTCCTCGATTTAACTCAATCGGCACCGGCACATTTCTATTACTTGCAACCTTGATCGCAATCGTAATCCCGGTTTTTCAGAGTCATTCGGCATCAAGTGGTTCACACTCAATGGCTATCGGTTCGCTAGCCATACATGTAATAGCGCTAGCCCTTTGGGTCGGTGGCGTGTTTGCAATTGCATTTCTAGCGCCGGAAAGCAGAGCCCATGCGGTGCCACGTTTTAGCGTTCTGGCGCTTTGGGCAGCTATTGCCGTTGTAATTAGCGGTAGCGTCAATGCGTTTATCCGGCTTGATTTCAAAGAGGCATGGGCAAGTAGTTATGCGTATTTAGTACTTGCCAAAGTCTTTCTCACTGCAGGCTTAATTGTGATTGGTTACTTGCACCGCAAGAATCTAAAGAAATTATCTGAAATCAAAGGTTCTAAATTCCTACAATTGATTTTGGCCGAAGTAGTGATCATGACCGGCACTTTGGCAATTGGTTCGTTATTGGCATCTAGTCAGCCACCAGCGCGTGAATCAGGTTTAACTGTTGACAGAGGCCTCTCAATAGTGGGCGTGAAGACACCTCAACCACCAAGTCTGTCGCGAATTCTTCTCGGTTACGAACCAGATGCGTTAATGATTGGGTTGCTAGTCATTGCAGTAGCGCTCTATATAAAAGGTGTAATGGTATTGACTAAGCGTGGTGATAAGTGGCCAGTTGGTCGCACCATTTCATTTGCAATCGGAATCAGCACAGTCGATTTTGCAACTAGCGGTGGCTTAGGTTTGTATGCGCATTTCAGTTTCTCTTGGCACATGGTTGCTCACATGACACTTGGCATGATTGCACCGATCGCTATCGTGTTGGGTGCACCGATCACTTTGGCGCTTCGCACTTTGCCACAAGGTAGAAATCCACAAGAGCGTGGCGTGCGCGGAACTTTACTTTCAGTACTTCATTCAAGGTACTCATCAATAATTGTTAATCCAGTTGGGGCGCTTGTTATTTTCGATGGTTCGCTCTTTTTGCTTTATTTCACTTCGCTCTTTGGCACTTTAATGAATACTCATGCTGGCCACTTGTTTATGAATATTCACTTCTTATTAGCGGGTTTTCTTTTCTTCCATGTAATCATCGGAATTGATCCAAATCCAAAGCGCCCACCATTTCTCGTGCGCATTGTTACTTTGTTAGCCGCAATGAGCATTCACGCATTTTTCTCAGTCGCTTTAATGTCATCTTCTACTTTGATCGATTCAGGTTACTTTGCTTCACTGCAAACACCGTGGGTAGGGGATTTATTAGCAGATCAAAACAAAGGTGGCGCAATTGGCTGGGCCATGGGCGAAATTCCAATTTTGATTGCACTAGTTGCCACCTTCATTATGTGGACTCG
>CAIXTG010000207.1 GCA_903922325.1 uncultured Actinomycetes bacterium | reverse complement strand
TTTTATGCCGAAGGTGGCGGCCAATTAGCCGATGCTGGGCTGATCAAGTTAGCTAATGGCGCAATCATTGAAATTGATGATGTCCAAGCACCGGTAAATGGTTTATCGGTGCACCGTGGGCGAGTATTAAGTGGCGAAGTTGCAGTTGGTCAAAGTGCTCTTGCAACTATTGACCAAGAACGTCGTGATGCTATTTCTCGCGCACACACTGCTACCCACATGGTTCATAAAGCTTTCCGTGAAGTTTTGGGTGAAACGGCAACTCAGGCTGGTTCAGAGAATTCGCCCGGCCGCTTTCGCTTCGATTTTCCGGCAACTGGCGCGGTTTCTGATTCAGCGCTAAATGAAGTTGAATCTCGCGTAAATACGTTATTACTCGACAACTTAGAAGTAACTGCTCAAAGTATGTCGCAGGCCGAAGCGAAAGCTATCGGTGCCATGGCGCTATTTGGTGAAAAATATGGTGACACAGTTCGTGTTGTTAGTGTGGGGGATTGGGCACGCGAGCTTTGCGGCGGAACTCACGTTAGCCGTTCTGGGCAATTAGGTGTGGTGAAATTGCTTAGCGAATCTTCCATTGGTGCTGGCGTGCGACGCGTTGAAGCTTTAGTTGGCGTCGATGCATACAAATTCTTGGCTCGCGAGCACCTGCTGTTAAATTCGCTCACTCAAATTATTAAAGGCGCTCGCGTCGAGGAGCTACCTGAGCGCATCAATGATCTTTTGGAAAAGATCAAAGAGATTGAGAAAGAACTTGCGACAGTTCGTTCAGCTCAAGCGTTAAGCACAGTTGGTTCTCTTGCTGATTCAGCGATCAAAGTTGGTCAAATTGATTTAATCTCAGCAGTCATGCCAGATGGCATCTCTGGCGATGATTTGCGCACGATTGCACTTGATCTGCGAAACCAATTTGCAACCAGCGTTATCGCTTTAATTAGTTCGGCGGCCGGCAAGTCTGTTCTGGTAGTTGCTTCTTCAGACTCAGCTCGCACCATTGGCGCTAAGGCGGGTGCATTAGTAAAACTTGGTTCAACGGTTTTGGGTGGTGGCGGCGGCGGTAAAGATGATTTCGCCCAAGGTGGCGGCACTGATGCGACCAAGGCAGCCGAAGCATTGGCAGCAATTTCTGCTGCAGTGGCAGCGCTATAACTCCAATGCAGAGAGGTCGCCGGATCGCATTTGATTATGGTGATGTGCGAATCGGAGTAGCAATTTCTGATCCTGATTCTATTTTGGCTTCGCCACTGACTACGTTATCTAGTGGTGATCCGAAACTCTTTGCGCGGATATCCGAACTTATAGCTGAACACGAACCAATTGCCATTTTTGTTGGAGAACCACTTAATCTATCTGGAGAATCAAGTACTTCAGCTCAGAAAGCCGCAATATTCGCAGAGAAATTGCGCACGGAATTCAACCTTCCAGTAACTATGATCGATGAACGCTTATCGACCGTGTCGGCCACAAACGCAATGCGGCAAAGCGGAGTTAATTCCAAGGATGCCCGTAGCAAGATTGACATGGCGGCCGCAGTATCAATCCTCGAACAGGCTATAGCTATTGAGAAAGCCAAAGATGCTTAATCGCGGTGCAATCAAACGCCTAGGTATCGCCGCGGTGGTGATTCTTGCGTTTACTTTTGGGTTACGAGAAATCAATCAGACAGGTGCGAGTTACGCTAACTTTCCCGATCGAGTGATTTCAGAAACTGAAGATAGCGTTTCAATTTCTATCCCAACTGGTGCAACTGGGGCTGAGATTGCGGCACTTCTTCAAGAAGCAGGAGTAGTCGCATCGGCGGAGAGTTTCTTTAGAGCAGCGGTTGCTAATCCAAAGGCTGCCTCTATTGCACCTGGCACACATGCCCTTTCTTTAAAGATAAGTGGTAAAACAGCGCTTGATCAATTGTTAGATCCTAAGAGAATTACCGATTTAATTAAGATCGTAGAAGGGGCCTGGAACTCAGAGGTTTTTGCGCAGCTGACGGCAACTCAGAATTGGTCTGCGAACCCATCTGAGTCAGCAAAACAAGTTGTATTACCGAAGGGAATCACTTCCCTAGAAGGAGTTCTGTTTCCAGCCCAGTACAGCTTTGGAGATGGAACTTCTCAAGTTGCGGCGCTACAAAGCATGGTCGATAAATTTAGCCAAGTTATTTCAACTCTGGATTTTGTTGATCCGGCCGGAAAGTTGAGTGTTCAACAATTAGTTACGTTGGCTTCGTTAGTTCAAGCTGAAGGTGACACCAAGGATTTTCCTCAGATTTCGCGTGTGATTAGGAATCGTCTTGCAATCGGTATGCCGCTACAACTCGATTCAACAGTTCACTATTTGAAGAACACACGCGGCGAGATTTACCTAAGCAATAAGTCTACGAAATTAAAGTCGCCTTACAACACCTATCAAAATTATGGATTACCTCCAGCCCCGATTGGTAACCCTGGTTTAGCAGCGCTCAAGGCGGCGATCGCACCGGCCGATGGGGATTGGCTATTCTTTATCACCGTAGCTCCTGGGGATACGCGCTTTACTAAATCTTTCTCAGAGTTCAATACCTGGAAGTTGCTCTATCAAAAGAATCGAAAGGCGGGTGTATTCGAATGAGAACCTTTAATGGCGCGGTTCTCGGCTCACCGATTTCGCATTCACTTTCACCAGTTATCCATCAGGTGGCTTATGAATGTTTAGAGATCTCGGCAAAATACACCGCAGTTGAAGTTAAGAGCGGCAATCTAGCTAAATATTTGGAATCCACGCCACCAGAACTAAATAGTTTTTCGCTCACAATGCCACTCAAAGAAGAGCTTGTTGATTTGAATTTCCCAACTTCTGAGTTGGCAAAACGTATTAGAAGTGCCAATACTTTGATCAAAATTGGCGACTCCTGGAAAGTGGAAAGCACTGATGTGGTCGGCTTCCAACAAAGTGTGGCAGCGAAAACGAACTCTACTTTTCAAAATGTTTTGATCTTGGGCGGGGGAGCTACAGCTCGAGCAGCGATTGCGGCGTTTGATAGCGTGGGAGTTTTAATAGATGTTGCAAGTCGAAGCGAGCATCGCAGTGCTAGTTTAATTAAGTCAGCCCTCTTTGCATCAGTTTCAGTAATTGGCTTTGATGATCAAATAATCTGGTCTAAATATGATTTGATCATAAATACTTCACCAGCGGGTGCTGCTGATGAACTAGTTGGAAAAATTGCCGGAGCCAGCGCACTGCTCTTCGAATCACTTTACAACCCTTGGCCAACTGCGTTAATGGGTTTCTGGCGAAACGTGGGGCTTGAGACTATTGATGGTTTAGATCTGTTGGTCCATCAGGCAATTTCACAGGTCGCAATTTTTGCTGGTACTTCAGTAAAGCGGTCACAACTAGCACCGCTTATGCGTGAAGCCGCATTAAAGCGACTGTAAGCGTTTTACACAGTTCGACATCAGCGAATCCGAGCTTGCAACGAAGTTCGCTAGTTTGTGTTGATGGTTGCCCAAACCCTTTCACTCATTGTTGTCTTAACTTGGAGTGCCGCTGTGATGATTCGAGATCTAGTAACTTTTCGAATATCTAATCGATCAATTATCGCAGGTGTGATATTTCTTTGGCCGGCGTTATATCTATTAAATCTACGAATGCAGATTAATTCTGCGCTCTTTGGCATGTGCTGCATAGTCCTATTATTTGGACTCACTTCATTAATCGGCATGGGTGATGTGAAATTGATACTGATTTTGGCGCCATGGATCCGGCAAGGTGATTTGGGTTTCTCAATCGTTCTTTTGATTGGCATCGCGTGGCTGCAACTAATCGCAATGTCATTGATGCAGCGACGTTTACCTAAACGGATCGCCTTCGCGCCAGCTATATTGGTAGCGGCAGCGCTTAATATGGCGACATAAAAGGCAAAGATCTGAGAGAATTAGCCCATGCGTTGGTTAACTGCGGGTGAGTCTCATGGTCCAGCCCTCAGTGCGATCATTGAGGGAATTCCAGCTTCGGTTCAAATCACAACTGCCGATATTGATTACCACCTAGCGCGCCGCCGTTTGGGAGTTGGTCGTGGAGCTAGACAGAATTTTGAGGCAGATAAAGTCACAATTCTTGGCGGCATTCGTTTGGGTTTAACTCAAGGCGGACCAATTTCAATTCAAGTTGCTAATTCAGAGTGGCCCAAGTGGGAAAAAGTGATGTCGGCCGATCCAGTGCCCGAAGAAGAGATTAAAAATTTAGGACGTAATGCGCCTCTAAGTCGTCCGCGACCAGGACATGCCGATCTAGTCGGAATGCAAAAATATGATTTTGATGATGCTCGTGCGATTTTAGAACGGGCTAGCGCTCGCGAAACTGCAGCACGCGTTGCTCTCGGCGCCGTTGCACGCGCTTTCTTGCAGCAAACATGCGGCATCACAGTTTTAAGTCACGTTTTATCAATTGGTTCAGTGCGAGTTCCTGAAAATACCGAGTTACCAAGTGCAGGTGATATGAAACGAATTGATGAAGATCCAGTTCGATGCGCTGATGCCAAAACGAGCGCGGCCATGATTACTGAGATTGAATCTGCGCACTCAGATGGTGACACGTTAGGCGGCGTAGTTGAAGTTTTGGCTTATAACTTGCCACCAGGTTTGGGTTCACATGTGCATTGGGATCGTCGACTTGATGCGCGTTTAGCAGCAGCAATGATGGGTATCCAAGCAATCAAAGGTGTAGAAGTTGGCGATGGTTTCACCACAGCTACACGTCGTGGGTCGGTAGCGCACGATGAAATTGAACGTGGTCCAGACGGCGCAATTCGCCGTCGTACTGATCGTGCGGGTGGCACTGAGGGCGGAATGTCTAATGGTGAAATTTTGCGTGTGCGCGCAGCTATGAAACCTATTTCAACAGTACCCAAAGCTCTCGACACCATCGATGTGAAGACTGGCGAAGCGGCCAAAGCTATTAACCAACGTTCTGATGTGTGCGCTGTTCCTGCTGCGGGCGTCGTAGCTGAAGCAATGGTTGCACTTGTTCTAGCCGAAGCAGTACTAGAAAAATTCGGTGGCGACAGCGTTGGCGAGACGAAACGCAATTTCGAAAGCTATATCGCACACCTCACGATCAAATGAGTCACCAGATTATTCTGATCGGTCCACCCGGTGCTGGAAAAAGCACCATTGGGCATTCATTAGCTAAGAAATTGAAGGTTAAGTTCGCCGACACCGATGCGCTAATCGAAGCCAAGTTGGAAAAGAAGATCTCAGACATATTCGTAGATTTAGGTGAGCCAGTTTTTCGCTCTGAAGAATTGAAAGTATTGGCCGAAGTTTTGCAATCAGATAATGGTGTTGTCTCACTAGGGGGAGGCGCTCCTATCTCTCCGCAAGCTCAAGAATTGTTACGTGACAGTGGAGCAACCGTGATCTTTCTAGACATTTCCTTAGGCAAAGCTGCAGCTCGTGTGGGTTTTAATCGCGACCGGCCACTTTTACTGGGCAATCCGCGTGCGCAATGGAACGAACTAATGAATTCGCGTCGCCCCATCTACGAGAGCCTGGCGACGGCAGTAGTGCCAGTCGATGATCGCACTGTAAATGAAATATGCGCAGATATTTTGGCGGTGGCGTAATGAACGTAATATCAGTTTCAGCCGATCGTGAATATGAAGTAGTAATCGATATTGATTGGCAAAAAGCGCTTGAGCCGCATTTGGTTAACCGCGGACAGGTTGCCGTTATCGTCTCTGAAGCCATGCGCGATCGCATTATTGGATTACCCGAAACCGAAGCCCAAATTCACATTTTCACCGTGCCAGATTCTGAAGCTGGTAAATCTTTTGAAACCTATCAAAAAGTTCTCGACTGGTTAGGTGCTGCGGGATTCACGCGCAATGACTTAATAGTTGCGGTAGGAGGAGGCGCCGTTACTGATCTCTCTGGTTTTGTAGCGAGTTCTTGGTTGCGCGGAATTGACTGGGTTGCGGTACCCACAACACTGGCCGCGATGGTTGATGCCGCAGTTGGTGGCAAAACTGGAATTAATAGTGAGTACGGCAAGAATCTAATTGGTTCTTTTTATTCACCTATTTCGGTTTTAGTTGACCTCTCTTGGTTGGAAACGCTGAGTGATCGCGACTTTGCGGCTGGCTTAGCGGAAGTATTGAAAAGTGGTTTCATCGTTGATGGGCAGATAGTTGAGTTGCTTAAAGGAAAAGAGCTGGCTGAAATACGTGCAGATGCAACTCTTACCCTCGAACTGATTTCCCGGACCGTAGCCGTTAAAGCGAAGGTAGTTAGTGGCGACTTCAAAGAAAGTTTCGATCGAGAAATTTTGAATTATGGACACACCCTGGGCCATGCCATCGAGCTGCACAGCAGATACGCGCTGCGTCACGGTGAATGTGTATCTATTGGTTTAGTTTTTGCAGCCAACCTGGCAAAGCAAATCGGAATCCTTTCCGATGAAGTTACATCACTGCACCAGGAGATATTAGGAAATTTGGGGCTGCCAGTTACATACGAAAGTCGCCATTGGTCAGAGTTGCGCGCCAACATGGCAATCGACAAGAAATCTCGTTCCGGCACATTGCGCTTTGTGGCAATAAGCGAAATTGGTAAGACGCTTCGAATCGAAGGGCCAAGTGAAAGCGACTTACTCGCAGCATATGAGAGGCTTAGCTCATGAAGATCTTGGTGATTAATGGTCCCAATTTGGCGCGACTGGATATCCGCGATTCGAGTATTTATGGTGACTTCAATTATCCGCAACTAAAATCCTTCATCGAAGAGTCCGCAAAAAGCCATGGCTTTACCGCAGATGTTCGACAGAGTGATGACGAAGCAACGATAATTTCTTGGTTACACGAAGCTGCTGATAATTCAACACCGGTAATTATCAACCCAGCGGCATTTACACATTATTCATATGCGATTCGCGATGCAGCCGAACTTGTTAAGTCGCCGCTAATTGAAGTTCATTTATCCAATCCGTTAGCACGTGAAGAATTTCGTCACACGTCAGTAATTTCTGGTGTAGCCAATGGAACGATCGGCGGGTTTGGTCCAAATTCATACGCTTTGGCGATTTCAGCACTTAAAGGCCTAACTAAGTAACACTTAAACTAAGTAAACGTAGGCTGCGGATTTAAGGTTTCGCATAGGTATTAGGTATCCTAAGCACCTATTCGAGCCCACCGAACTGCGGTGGCTAAAAGTCTGCGCTTTATTGCGCATATAGGGGAGTTTCCAAGTGGCAACCACAAGTGATCTTAAAAATGGCATGTGTCTTGATATTGAAGGTTCACTTTGGACTGTCATCGAATTTCAGCATGTTAAGCCTGGCAAAGGCCCAGCATTCGTGCGTACCAAGATGCGTCAAGTGTTAACTGGCAAGGTCGTTGAACGTACTCTAAACGCTGGCGTTAAGATCGATATTGCTATTCTGGAAAAACGCGAAATGCAGTTCTTATATAAAGAGGGCGAAGATTTTGTTTTCATGGATAACAAAACTTATGATCAAATGAATATTTCCGCAGCAACAGTTGGCGATGCGGCAAACTACATGTTGGAAAACACCGAAGCAATTGTTGCTATTCACGAAAATAATCCGCTTTATATTGAATTGCCCGCCTCAGTTGAATTAACAGTTACTTACACCGAGCCTGGCCTACAAGGAGATCGCTCTTCTGGTGGCACAAAGCCGGCCACCGTTGAAACTGGAATCCAGATTCAGGTACCACTTTTCATCAAACAAGATGAAAAAATCATGGTTGATACTAGAGACGGATCGTACCAAGGTCGCGCTAACTAGTGTCAGCTCGC
>CAIXTG010000206.1 GCA_903922325.1 uncultured Actinomycetes bacterium | reverse complement strand
GTGCTAACGATTGGTTAGTCGAGGAAATGCAAGAACGTTACCTCGCAGATCCCACTTCAGTTGATCAAGCTTGGATTGAGTACTTCACAAAGAATGGTGTTGCTGGCACAAGTAACGTGACAGCTCCGAAAGCTGGAGTTCCACCAATTCCTAAAGCGATGCAAGCACAAGCTGCAGCACCAGTCGTAACACCAGCACCGGTTGCACCAGTTCAAACTCAACAAGCATTAGTAACTGCGCCAGTTGTAACAACTGCTCCGACACCAGCAGATCCGGTTGCTAAGCCAGTTCCAGTTTTAGTAACACCAGCTGCATCATCATTGACTCCAATTCGTGGAGTTAGCGCGCGAGTTGTCCAAAGTATGGAAGCTTCGTTAAGCGTTCCAACTGCAACTAGCGTTCGCGCAATTCCAGCAAAATTGATGATCGATAACCGAATTGTTATTAATAATCACTTGAAGCGCACTCGCGGTGGAAAAGTTTCCTTCACTCACCTAATTGGTTACGCCATGATTAAAGCACTGCGCGCAATGCCAGAGATGAATGTTTTCTATGGCGAGATTGATGGCAAGCCAGCCGTTGGCCAACCAGAACATATAAATATTGGTATCGCGATTGATTTAGCTAAACCTGATGGTTCGCGTCAATTGTTAGTTCCTTCGATTAAAGGTTGCGAAGATTTAGATTTCGCGCAATTTGTAAGCGCTTATGAAGCCGTTATTCGCAAAGCGCGCGCCGGCACTTTAACTGTTGAAGATTATGCAGGCACTACAGCGTCGCTTACTAACCCAGGCACTATTGGCACTGTCCACTCGGTTCCACGCTTAGTTCAAGGTCAAGGCTTAATTATTGGCGTTGGAGCTATGGATTACCCAGCTGAATTCCAGGGCGCATCTGATGAAACCTTGGCCCGCATGGCTGTTAGCAAGGTAATTACCTTGACCAGTACTTACGATCACCGAGTTATTCAAGGTGCTCAATCTGGTGACTTCTTGCGCCGCATTCATGAATTGCTTCTCGGTGCAGATCGTTTCTATGAAGACATTTTTGCAGCGCTTCGAATTCCATATGTACCAATTCATTGGGCTACCGATCTTGATTTCACTCGCGATGACCATATTTCAAAGACCGCTCGCGTACAACAATTAATTCAGGCATACCGCACTAACGGTCACTTGATGTCTGATACTGATCCACTTGAATATAAGCAGCGCTCTCATCCAGATCTAGAAGTTGAAACTCATGGCTTAACTCTCTGGGATCTAGATCGCGAATTCGCAACTGGTGGATTCGGTGGCAAAGCATTTATGCCACTTCGTAACATTCTGGGAATTCTGCGCGATTCATACTGCCGCTCAATCGGCGTCGAATATATGTTTATTGAAAATCCAGCTGAACGTAAGTGGATGCAAGAACATATTGAAGTTGGTACTCCAACAGTCGCCCGCGAAGAACAGCTACGAATTTTGCGCAAACTAAACAGCGCCGAAGCTTTTGAATCATTCTTACAAACTAAGTTCGTAGGTCAGAAGCGATTCTCGCTTGAAGGTGGCGAGTCAGTTATTCCGCTTCTAGATGCAGTTATTTCGGCTGCTGCAGAAGCAAAGCTTGATGAAGTCTGTATCGGTATGCCACACCGTGGTCGTTTAAATGTGTTGGCAAATATTGCCGGCAAGTCGCACGGTCAGATCTTCCAAGAGTTCGAAGGTCACTATCAAGAGAATCAAGTTCAAGGTTCGGGCGATGTTAAGTACCACTTAGGTACTGAAGGCATATTTACCGCTGAATCAGGTGCCACAACCAAGATTTATTTGGCTGCTAATCCATCGCACCTTGAGGCCGTAAACCCAGTGCTAGAAGGCATTGTGCGAGCTAAACAGGATAAGTTAAATATCAAGAATATTTTCTCAGTACTGCCAATCTTGATGCACGGTGATGCTGCTTTTGCTGGGCAAGGCGTAGTTGCTGAAACCCTGCAGATGTCACAACTTCGTGGCTATCGCACAGGTGGAACCGTACATATTGTTGTAAACAACCAAGTTGGTTTCACAACTTCACCTCACGGTTCTCGCTCTTCTACTTATTCAACTGATTTTGCCAAGATAATTCAGGCGCCGGTATTCCACGTAAATGGCGATGATCCTGAAGCATGTGTCCGTGTTGCGCATCTAGCATTCCAGTATCGTCAAGAATTTAATAAAGATGTAGTCATCGACATGGTTTGCTACCGCCGACGTGGACACAACGAAGGCGATGAGCCAAGTTTCACTCAGCCACTTATGTATAAGTTGATCGATGCAAAGCGCACCACTCGTACTTTGTACACTGAGAGCCTGATTGGTCGCGGCGACATCACACAGGTCGAAGCTGAAGCAGTTGCGAAAGATTTCCAAGATCAACTTGAAGCGGTATTTGCTTCAGTTCATAATCACGAAGCTGAGCAACCAGCACACCGACAGATTCCGCAAGTTCCAGCACCTACAACTGTTGATACTTCTATTACCGAAGCCGTTGCTCGCCAGATTGCAGCAACCCAAGTTGCGGTTCCAGAAGGATTCACAATTCATCCAAAGTTAGTTCCGCAACTTACCAAGCGCGTTGAAATGTTAAACGATGGCACTATCGACTGGTCAATGGGTGAAACTCTTGCCTTTGGTTCATTGTTGCTTGAAGGTCGACCAATTCGCTTAGCTGGTCAAGATTCGCGCCGCGGAACATTCTCAAATCGTCACGCAGTTATCGTTGATAAAGAAAATGCCAGTGAGTGGACTCCGCTTCGTGGTCTGATTCAAGATGAAAATCAGTTCTTCGTGATCGACTCATTGCTCTCGGAATACGCTGCAATGGGCTTTGAATATGGCTATTCGGTGGTCCGCGAAGAAGCGCTTGTTATGTGGGAAGGCCAGTTCGGCGATTTTAGCAATGGCGCTCAAACAATTATCGATGAATTTATTTCTTCCGCTCTGCAAAAGTGGGGCGAGCGTTCATCAGTAGTTCTGCTCCTACCTCATGGTTATGAAGGTCAAGGACCAGATCACTCATCAGGTCGTATTGAACGTTACTTGATGCTTTGTGCTGAAAACAATATGACTGTTGCACAACCTTCAACACCGGCCTCTTACTTCCACTTATTGCGTTGGCATGCAGCTAACCCTGCTCGTCGCCCAATGGTGGTATTTACACCTAAGTCAATGTTGCGTCTTAAGGCTGCGGCCTCTGCACTAAGTGATTTCACTTCCGGAACTTTCCGCCCAGTTATTGGTGATGACAAAGTAGCTAACGCTTCTCGTTTGATTTTCTGTTCAGGCAAGATCTATCACGATCTAGTCGCTGAACGCGAAAAGAGTGGTGAACATTCAACTGCAATTGTTCGCGTTGAGCAGTTGTATCCATTGCCAGCAGTCGAAATGGCGGCAGAGGCAGCAAAGCATCCAAACGCTTCACTTCTTTGGGTTCAAGATGAACCAGCTAACCAAGGCGCTTGGTCACACATCGCACTCGGTACATCTGAGCACTTTGGTGGAACTGGTTTTGGTGGTCGTACACTTCGTCGGGTTTCTCGATTGGCTAGTGCTTCACCTGCAACTGGAAATCATCATTGGCATGAAGAAGAAGCTAAAGCGCTAATGACTGAGGCGTTTACTCGCTAATTACTTACGCCCACGTTTGCTATTCGCTTTCTTAAAACGAAATAGCACGTAGGCACGTAATTCATTCTCTGGAATCCAACCCCATTGGCGAGAATCAGTGCTAGCTTCATTGTCGCCTTCGACCCAAACTTTGCCGGCATGCTCGCCACTACCAATTTCAATTAGTCGTTTAATAACAAAAACTCCTGGCCGATCAGCACGCTCAATTACATAGACTTTAAGGGCCTTTAACTTAGGCACCATGGGCTCTGCTGCCCAGGAAACCACCAGCCAATCCCCTTCAAGCAGCGTGGGCGACATGGAATCTCCAGCAACTGCGACTGTGCGCCAAGCGAACGAGCCAAATTTCCCCATAGGCGGTAGTGTCACACTTAGGAATCAAAAAACCAAACGTTTATTGCACGAAAGGGAACTTCAAATGATTTCATGTCTAAAGCCAAGTACCACTGTCTACGCGCACTGCGACCTACCTTGCGGCGTTTATGATCCAGCTCAAGCAAAGATCGAAGCGCTTTCAGTTAAGGCTTGCATGGAAAAGTATGCAGCTAACACAGATGCTGATTTCCGTTCTCGCTCAGTTGCAATCAAAGAAGAGCGTTCACATCAAGTTAAAGAGCACCTATGGGTTCTCTGGACAGATTATTTCAAGCCAAATCACTTTGAGGCATACCCACAACTTCACACACTCTTCAATGATGCAACCAAGTTAGCTGGAGCTGCCGGAACTAAGGGCACTCAAGATGTAGCTGTTGCAGATAAGTTAATTGCCAAGATTGATGAAATTGCGGCGATCTTCTGGGAGACCAAGAAGTAAATTAATTAATTCGTGGCGCGCTAGTAAGCGTTTGAGCCGCAGTTCGGGCGAGGAAAGAAACTCGCTCGACTGCGGTTCTTTTTATTTGGCCATGAGCAATATGCCGTTCACCGTCGTAAATATCGCATTCGAAAGTTAGCTCTTTTCCGTTTACTTCGATGCATCTGGCCATTCCGCGAATTTCAGTTCCGATTGAAACACCAGCAAGTACTTCAATTGAACTGCCGCTCAAGATGGTGGTTTCGCTACCTTCGAAATATTCCGCAATTGCTGTTACGCAAGCACTTTCCATTACGTTTAATAAATGTGAGCCAGCAGCAATAGGTAATTCACCTATTCCAAGGGCCACAGCAGTATCTCCAGGGCGAATCACCATGGTCGCTAAACCTACGGCGCCTAAGTATTCACTCTCGATATTCATAAGTTTTTACTCGTCATCATTTCTAAACTCAGCACGGCTTTCAACTCTGATTTCGCGATGTTGGATATTGCCAAATTCATCAATTTCAATAGTTACTTCATGCATGCTGAACTCAGTTATAACTTCATTCTTAAAGCCCGCAAAATTAGCTTGATTAAACATAGCGCCCAAGGCCTCGTGTAATTCACTTGGCGCTTCTTCATTACAGCTTCGGCGCAATGCATCGCGAGTTAAGTCGCGCATAGTTCTTTCATGAATCAACTCCATGGAGCATGGGACACAGGCTGAAAGGTGCGAATTGATATTGGCTAAAGTTAATTGCGGCATATCTTCAAACTGCAATTCAATTTTAACTTCGGCTACATCGGCATCGACCAGAATCACAAAAGAGGTTAAAACTTCGACGCATTCAAGTTCATACTTTGAATTACTCATCTGCGCCTCCTTTGCTTTGGCCATAACCAAGTTCGGCAGCGTAGTCAGCTAACTTCTCGCGAAGTTGTTTACGACCTCGGTGCAGACGAGACATGATCGTTCCGGCTGGTGCTCCAACAATTTCGGCAATTTCTTTGTAAGAAAATCCTTCAACATCGGCTAGATAAACGGCTATTCGAAATTCTTCCGGAATTTCTTGAAGTGCTCGCTTAATATCGCTGTCAGGTAAATTCTCAAGTGCTTCAGCCTCTGCAGATTTTCCTTGGTCGCTGGTATGTGAAGCCGCTTTAGCTAGTTGCCAATCTTCAACTTCACCATTTGAAAGTTGTGGCCGGCGTTGGTCTTTGCGATAACTATTAATAAAAGTAGTAGTTAATACTCGATATAGCCAAGCTTTTAAATTGGTCCCGGCTTCGAATTGATGGAAAGAAGCAAAAGCCTTTAAATAAGTATCTTGTACTAAATCT
>CAIXTG010000205.1 GCA_903922325.1 uncultured Actinomycetes bacterium | reverse complement strand
TTTCAAAGGTCCGGTTTTCAATTGGACACTTAAACTCATCTGCCCGTTAACCAGTTTATTACTCTTAATCACGAGATTTTTATAGTTAATTAATTGCCCTGGCGTAATTGGGGCATCAACATAACGAACCCAATCTGGCAGCGAAGGATTTAGCGGTGCAGTTGTGATGGCACCTTTTTTGGGAATTATTTGAACCGGCCCAAAGCCCGGCTTTATTGAAGTATCGACTAAATATACCAACATCGAGTTTTTCTTAGAAGCTGCTTCAAAACCTTTTGTTTTCAGGGCCTCAACCACTATCGCCGTACTGGCGCTTAGTCTGATCACAACCATCTCTTTGTGTTTATCTTTTGTGCCCGGCTGGCTCATGGGCAAGTTTGATATTTCCTGAGGGTTGGCGAAACAAGAGATACGTGAATCGGGTATCCAGCTACTTAACCAGCGATTCCAAGCAAGTGAATCACTTTGTGAACTGCCACGCAGAAATCCTTGTTGCCCAAAAGCGCCAGGGGATTTGCCTTGCCACCACCCATCGGGGCTGTACAAATAAAGGTCGGGAATCCCCATCAGATGATTTAGTTCGTGAATGATTATTCGCCAAGGGACAATTCCCGCTTCGGCAAAAGACCTAATTCCAGCTAATACCGTGTTATGAATGTCGCCAGTTTTATGAACATCTTTTCCCTCATCTTGTGATGTGGCAAGGGCTACTCGGCCTGAAAGCGAAGCGCCGCCGCTGACCACCACGATCGCCCCCTCATATTGGGATAAATCCACCAAACCATCGATTAACTTCAGCGCATCATGAGTCATATGGTGGCTTTCCCACTCACCATTTACGAGCTCATCGGTTTCGAGCACCTCACCATAATGAGTACTGGTTTCTGGCATTCTGAGATAAGCCGGGTAAACGTAGAAATTTGGTTTGAATATTCCATTTGAAACTGATTTATAAAAATCGCTAACTTTGCTCAATTGCATTAATGATCGGTATTCATTAGTTGGATTACCTAACATTGGCGCATCACTAAAATCGAGCGCAAGAACCAATATGTTTACGTTTCCGGTTGATTTTAAGATATTTGAATCATGCGGCCAGCCAATTCGCATATGGTTAGAAGTGCTGGGAACTTCAAGCTGACAAGGAGTTAAGTCTTCCAAAGCTTCTGCGCCGGGCATGCAATTTCCTATTAGAAGTAGCGATGTAGCGGCCATAAATGCCAGCCAGATTCGGTTTCCTCTAATTTGTCTCACATTTTAAATATACGCCTAAGATGTAAAAAAGTATCTGGGTAAAGACCTAAGAAAATATGAATAATTATCGGCACAAAATGGAGGGTTACCCCTTTCCCTCCTTGGTTGATTAAAATTCTCGCATTAACCTCTCACAATGAAATCTAATCGTTCGCTTTTTCTGACCGCTCTTCTAGCTCTTTCGCTAGCTACGGCAGCATTAACTTCTGCAAATGCAGATGAATCTAAATCTCGCTCAGCAAAAGACACTGAGAAAGAAATCAACTTCTGGGATGAAAGCCGAATTAGCAACGCAAAGTCTCGTGATTTCCAATTTGATGCAGGTGCGACTGTCGGAAAATTGATTTCTAGCACACGCTCAACAGCAACCTCAAGTAAGCCGGTAGCAAGCAACATCGGCAGCTCTTGGAATAATGGCGGAAAAGTGCTTGCGGCAACCGGCAAAGTTTATTTCATGGTAGGAATTAATGCCTATGTGTGCGCTGGCGCGGTTGTCACGGATCCAGATACTTCTCGCTCAATAGTTTTAACGGCTGGACATTGTGTATTTGATAATGCAACTAGTTCTTACGTTACAAACTTCATATTTATTCCAGCCTTTGATACAAAGCCAACATATTCATGTGCAAATACTGCCTATGGATGCTGGAGCGCAATTAAGTTAGTCGCAAGCCCAGGATTTACTTCACAAACCGCATTTACGACCACTGCAACCAATAACGATTGGGGCTTTGCCGTCATGGCTCCAGGTGGCAAGAACTTCAACGCACAACTCGATGCAACGGTCGGTTCATATCAGTTATCTACTTCAACTCTTGTTAAGGGTTGGAAGTCTTATGCATTTGGATACCCCCAAGCATCGCCTTATGCGGGAAATGATTTGGTTTATTGCAATGGAGCTACCGCTACAGATATAAATTCGGGTAATTCAACTTGGAAGCTTGGCTGCAATATGACTGGCGGCGCTTCAGGTGGACCTTGGTTCAACACTTTTACTACGAACCCAGTTCTGTCCTCTGTAAATTCTTATAAATATTCAACTGACAAGAATTCAATGTACGGACCAATGTTCAACACCAATACTTTGGCCGCATTTAATTCTGCCCTAACCTGGCCGATTGCTTAGTTATTCACATAAAGTTAGGAAAGTTAGGTAAACCACAAGAGTCACCACTCATACTTCGCCGAAACCAGTTAACTGTTTCAGGGCACGAAGTAGCCTTAAGGCATGAGAAATAAGCCAGCTCTAGCTTTACTGACATCTCTACTTTTACTGGGTGGAATTAGCCCATCTATTGCAGAGGATGCTTCGCCATCGCCATCGCCGTCAGCCACCCTTACTCGGGCCGAGCAGGTGCTCAAATTTCACATGAAGTATGACCCGATGTTCGATACTCAATATAAACGCCTCATGGTCATCCAATCAAAAATCACATATAACGCTTCAATGAAAGGCGCCTTCAAAGATATTCTGAAAGATTTTCAAGGGGTAAGAGCTTTTCTTGAAAATGGTTTAGCAAGCAATACCGAAGGCATTGAGGTTTTTGTTAGTTATGCAGATGAAGAGCTCGGCGAGTTTGAGAACACAATGTATCTGCTTGAAAAAGAGATTTCCAAGAGCAAGACAATTACTTGCGTAAAAGGCAAGACCGTGAAAAAAGTTATGGCGCTAAAGCCTAAATGCCCTGCTGGCTATAAGAAAAAGTGATCTTGGAATAGTAGATTTTGTATGTGAGTAAACGCATCCCCGCAGTTGTAAGAGAGCATTACTTAACTGCTCCGCAGCCCCATCAAGCAACGATGTTAGAAATGCGCGAGCGAATTCTTCAGATCGTTCCCAATGCAGAGGAAATAGTCAGTTATGGGATGCCTGCTTTCAAAGTTGACGGCAATATTGTTGCGGGATTATTAGCCAATAAGAAGCATGTCGGGTATTACCCATTTAGCGGATCGGTGCTTCATCTCTTTGAGAAAGAACTCGCGAAGTTTTCAGCCACAAAGAGTGCGCTCCACGTTCCAGTTGATAAACCCTTGTCTAAGGCTTTAATGGCAAAGTTGATCAGAGCACGCATTTCTCAGTGCCCCGTTAGGCAGGGCAAAGTAGATCTTACAAAGTATGAAAAACATGACAGTTACTGGCGAGACCTAGGAATCGCAGCGCCGGCTCGCCGCGGCCTGGTAGATGCAAAACTGTATAAGTTAGAAGACTTAGAGAAAATTAGTGAATCAAAGTTTCAAGAGATTCATGGGATTGGCCCCAGGGCAGCAAACCTTATCAAAGGTGAAATGAGAAGACTGAAGATAGAATTTAAGCCAGTTCTATCCTGAAATATTTGAAATATCAACATAGTGATACTTCTTTATATCCAGGTATCTTTTTTCCTTCGGTCTTTTATCCCATTCTTTAGTTGACAATTTAGTCGTCAAATCTTTTCTTATGGATTTTAAATACCTACAAGACAAAGTTGACTCTTGTTTCGCTCGCGAGTTAGCCAATTACTTGCTAGGAAAACTTAATTGAATGTAACGCTTATTTAGGAGAAAGTCCTGATGTTGGTTTTCCAAGGCCACTCATAGGAGGAATTGGCTCACTAAGGTTATCTACCTAAGCGCCGGTGTAGTACTTAGCGATCTCAGTTAGTGACTGATCCAAAATCTCAAGCCCTAACTTTGCGTCTTCAACTGAGATATTGCATGGTGGGCATAAATGAATTCGGTTGAAGTTGTTAAATGGCATCAAGCCATTCTTCTTACAGGCTGCGACTAACTCATTCATGGCCGCACTCGAAGCACCATATGGCGCAAGCGGTTCGTGAGTTGCTCGATCACTTACAAGATCAACGCCCCAGAAGACACCAGCGCCACGAATATCGCCAATTACCTTATGTTTCTTAGCTAATTCACGTAACCCTGGCCCCAATACAGTTTCGCCAATCATGGTGGCGTTTTCTAACATCTTTTCTTCTTTCATGACATCGATAGTTGCAACTGCAGTTGCGCATGCCAATGGGTGGCCCATATAGGTCAGGCCGCCAGCAAATACTTTCTCATCAAATGTTTTTGAAACTGGCTCGCTAATAACAATGCCGCCGAGTTGGATATAACCTGAAGTGACGCCTTTAGCAAAGGTAATTAAATCTGGCACAACTTGGCTGTGTTGGTAGGCAAACCATTTACCGGTGCGGCCAAAGCCGGACATAACTTCATCGGCGATCCACAAAATATTGTATTTATCGCAAAGCGCACGAACACCTTCGAGATAACCCTTAGGTGGCATTAATACACCTGCGGTGCCAGGCACTGACTCAAGTAATACAGCGGCGATGGTGTTTGGACCTTCAAAGATAATGGTTTGCTCTAGATGCTCTAATGCGCGCTTGCACTCTTCAGCTTCATCTTTGGCCCAGAAAGCGGTGCGGTAAAGATATGGTCCCCAAAAGTGCACGTGACCAAATGCAAAGTCATTTGGGAATCTACGTGGATCGCCTGTCGCATTTATCGCAGCACCTGTGTTGCCGTGATACGAACGATAGGTCGAAAGCACTTTGTGCTTATGTGTGTGCATACGTGCCATGCGAATTGCATTTTCAATCGCATCGGCGCCAGCATTAGTAAAGAAGACTTTGGCAAAGTTTGATCCAGCTAGTTCAACTATGCGCTGGGCAGCTTCGTTACGAGCATCGTTGGCATGTTGTGGCGCGATAGTAGTTAAAACTTCGGCTTGCTCTTGAATCGCCTTAATGACTTTTGGGTGTTGATGGCCGATATTTGTAAAGACTAATTGAGATGAAAAATCTAAATAAACCTTGCCGGCATGATCCCAAAACCTTGAACCTGAACCACTTGCAATAGGCATCGGGCTGATTGCGCCTTGGGCTGACCAGGAATGAAAGACATATTTGCGGTCTGCTGCACTTACTGCGGCTTGCTTATCAGGATCATTAATCGGAGTCGTCATTACTTTGGCCTTTTAGCTAGTAGGTAGCGCCATCTTAATGCTCTCAAGTAGATTGTGGGTATGAATCAGATTACGCATTGGATCAACGGCGCTTTAGACACTTCTAAACCAGAGCGAAGTGGCGATGTCTATAACCCAGCCACTGGCAAAGTCTCAAAGACTGTCGCATTTGGAAACGCTGCAACTGTTGATACTGCCGTAGCTGCTGCAACCAGCGCCTTTGCCGAATGGCGCCATAGTTCATTGACTAAGCGCACCCAAGTTTTATTTGCTTTCCGCGAGCTAGTGCTTCAAAACAAAGAAAAAATTGCCGCCCTGATTACCGATGAGCACGGCAAGGTATTAAGCGATGCTGCTGGTGAAGTTACGCGCGGCCTCGAAGTTGTTGAATTTGCTTGCGGAATTCCGCACCTTTTAAAAGGTGGATTTTCCGAAGAAGTTTCAACCGGCGTTGATGTTTATTCAATTCGTCAAGCAGTTGGCCCAGTTGCAATTATTTCGCCCTTTAATTTTCCGGCCATGGTGCCAATGTGGTTTTTCCCAGTGGCAATTGCTTGCGGCAATACCGTAGTTGTTAAGCCATCTGAAAAAGATCCAAGTGCTGCGATGTTTATGGCCCAGCTTTGGAAAGATGCCGGACTACCCGATGGCGTCTTTAACGTAGTTCATGGCGACAAAGAAGTTGTTGACGCTCTGCTTACACATAAAGGAATTAAGTCAGTCTCATTTGTTGGCTCAACACCAATCGCTCGTTATGTTTATGAAACGGGAACTAAATCTGGCAAGCGCGTACAAGCTCTGGGTGGCGCAAAAAATCACATGGTTGTTCTACCTGATGCCGATTTAGAGCTTGCCGCAGATGCTGCGATTAATGCTGGCTTTGGGTCAGCTGGTGAACGCTGCATGGCGATTTCGGCAATTGTCGCAGTAGAACCAATTGCTAGCGCACTTGTTGCTCGCATCAAATCTCGTATGGCAAATATTAAAACTGGCGACGGCACACAAGGCTCTGACATGGGCCCACTAGTTAGCGCAGTTCATCGCGACAAAGTAGCTTCATATATCGAAGCGGGCGCAAAGGCTGGCGCAACCGTTGTTGTAGATGGCCGCGATCTAAAGGTCGACGGCGATGGTTTCTTCCTTGGGCCAACTCTGCTTGATAACGTAACTCCTGAGATGTCGGTCTATACCGATGAAATCTTCGGTCCAGTGTTAAGCATTTTGCGCGTTAACACCTACGATGAGGCGCTCGCACTTGTTAACAGCCATGAGTACGGAAATGGCACCGCCATCTTTACTAACGATGGTGGCGCTGCTCGCAGATTCCAAAATGAAGTTGAAGTTGGCATGGTTGGCATCAATGTGCCGATCCCGGTACCCATGGCTTATTACTCATTCGGAGGTTGGAAGAACTCGCTGTTTGGTGACTCTCATGCGCACGGCACCGAAGGTGTTCACTTCTTTACACGAGGCAAAGTAATTACCAGCCGCTGGCTAGACCCAAGCCATGGTGGAATTAACTTAGGTTTCCCGCAAAACGATTAAACGCGACTTTAAATTCATTTTAAATAAAAGCGTGTCTCCGCTTTCTATCCAACCTCGAATGTCACCATTTCTCTTGTTCTGACATCTAATAGGAAGAGGTATGTTTAAATGAATTTCCGTACTTTTTATGTAGGTTTTATGGGAATCCTTGGGACTGTAACTGCTTTTGCTGGCTTAGTTACTCCCGAGACAGCGCTAGGCGAAGATGGTTTAAGTATCTTGATCATGTCCAACTTGCGAGCCTTCATGGCTGCTGAATTAATGTTGGCTTTGTTTGCGCTCTATTCACTAAAGCACAAGCAACATCAAGATGCTGCCCTAACTTTTCTTTTCATCACACTTATCGGTTGGACCATCGGTCAAGTAACTAGCTACGTCGCAGATGGTGCGCCAAATACTTTCACCATGGCATCAATCGTGGTTCAAGCACTACTTATTCCAGTAACTTGGAAAGCACTGAAGAGTAAGTAATAAATTAAGACTGAAGGGGCTGGGGCTAATTGCTTCAGCCCCTTCACTCATCTCAAAAACCTGATATCTCTGAGGCGAATCTCACTATTTTCAAGATGCGAGCGAAGTGAGCGGGATTTATCTTTACTCAACTAGATATCAAACAACGGAGAAATTGTGAAAAAGTTAGTTGTCTCAGTAATTGTTGCATTTTTAGCCTTAAATACAGTACCCGCCCAAGCTGATACAAAAGTGAAGGTTTTGAATTCAAGCAAAATCTCAACTAAGACCGGGTTAGTTTCTATTACAGTTTCAGGACTACCTGCTGAACATGGAATCTATATCTCTCAATGCATGGGAATTGATAAAGGCAAGACTGAACCAGCAGCATGTAATCCTGCCAAAGCATCAAAGCTATGGGTTTCAAATGTGACAGCAGATCAAAAGATGGGTGCAAAGAAAGGTAATGGAAAGCTTTCAATCAAGGTAGATAAATACTTTAAAGATGGCGACTGCATACATACCAAGTGCATTATTTACGTGACAAATGACCATAATGCTACTGATAAGACTTTCTACCAAGCTATCCCGTTCAAATTTGGCGGAATCAATCTCTTTTAACTTAAAGAGATATTGTTTACCTCGTGCCCACGCTTCGCGCTCTACTAGATTCGCCTGATCAGTCTGTGCGGCTAAAGGCGGCTCTTGCGGCAGGAACTTATCCGGAAGATGAATTTATCGAAATTTTAATTTCGCAATGTGCCATAGAGCCAGACTTCTTTGTCAGAGATACCTTGTCATGGGCGTTAATAAGAAATGACGTTTCAAAGGTAGTTAAGTACTTAGAAACTGAACTTCAATCATCGAATAATCAAGCTAAGAGTCAAGCAATTCATACGCTTTCAAAAATCGGGGATAAGGCCAACTACCGATTAATCACTGATGAAATGCTCTTTGATTCAGATGATTTCATGGCTGCAACTGCCTGGCGCGTAGCCTCAGTTTTAGTTCCCGATGATCAGAAGCCAGATCTTGTTAAGAAATTGATCACACAATTGGGTAGAGGCGATTCAGATACCCAATTTGGATTAACAAGATTTCTTTGCGCTCTAGGGGAGTGCATTGTTTTACCTTTGACCGAAGCTTCAAAATCGAAAGACGTAATGATCAGCAATCAAGCAAAATTTACATTGTTGAGATTCAGAGAGATGCAAATAGAGAGCGCCAAGCCCTAGAAAAGAGGGCAAAGCGCCTGTACCGTTTTCCTATGAAGAAGTTACTGGCGCTGGTTACTGCGTTCATTTTTCTTGCCACTGGCGTTGCCGTTGCACATCAACCAGTAGTCCTTCTTAATACAGATACAACAGCTGCCAAAGGTCCATTGTTAGTTGATGGAACTGTTTCATTTGCAGTCCGCGCGTCATTTAATAAGGCAGGCGAGAAGAAAGCATTTCGTGCTCAATTTAAAGAGGGCGATGCTTTTTCAGTTCAATATCTAATAGTTGATAAGAAGCCAGAAAATACTTTGAAGAATACACAGCTACCCACAGTTGTCATCACAGGGCCTAGTGGATTTAAAACAACGATAAAGCTTAATGAGCGAACAAAGTTCTACGAGCCCTTTGGCAAAACTAACTACCTATATTTGGCACGCTATAGCACTGTTGCTAAAGCTGGAATCTATAACTTTCTAATTACCGCTAAAGCAAAATCTGAAATTACCTTGGGCGTGGGTGAAAAAGAAATCAGAGGTGAAGTAATTCGTGGGCCATATGTTGTCCCAACTCCAACTCCAACTCCAGAAGTTGCCTATCCTAAACTTGCAGCTGTTGAACGCAATCTATTTATCGCGCTAGATGAAATTGTTAAAGATTGGGCTCCGTATTTGGCGGCCCTAGCTGGAAATAAAGTAAAGATCATAAGTGAGAAACCATCGCATCCTCGTAATGAAGAAAATCGTATTGGCGCAGAAGTTTCCAACGAGATACTTGGAAAAATTCTGTCGAAACCTGTTGCTCCGGCTTATTACATGTATGAAACGGCCGAGTGGGCTGATAAACAAATGGAATCAATTTGCCCATATCTGATCGGGCAAAATCCAACAGGAACAAGTGCAGGCGGAAAAGTTGGCTGCGGAAAATTGATCATCGTCAATCTAAATGGCTGGAACAACACTTTTGCAGGAGTAGATGGCTCCTGGTTTGAATCGGCTCATGAAACTTTCCATGTTGCTCAATACATAGCCGCAATCGTTAATAGCGACCCAAATAATTCAGCGTGGTATCCAAACCATCCAGCTTGGTATCGCGAGGGGAGTGCCTCAACTTTTGGAGGCCTAGTTAGATCTTTGATTAGTAAAGGTAAATTCAACTACGGTGATTTGAACCAAATTGAGAAGTCACCTGTTTCCTACAATGAGTGCAATAAAGCATGGAAACTATGGCAGGAGAGCAATAACGCTACTAATTTTTCAGATCTTGGCCAATGTGAATACGGTCTTGGTCGCAGGATGACAGATTATCTTGTGGCTTGGCACGGGGGAGTTGCCGGCATTCTTAAAAACTACGAACTTGTGGCACAAGGCAAGACATTCGAGGAAGCCTTCAAATTGGCACATGGAGTAGCACTCAAAGATTTCTTCGAAGAAGTAAAACCATACTTAGCCACGCAAGGATTCGTAATTCCTTAAGCGGAGACTGACAACCAAACATGGATCTATCTGAACTTCTCGCATGCATTCGAGTAGGCTCGAGTTATGACTGAGCGGCAAGAATTTAAAGTCCTGCAAACTTATGACAATTTTGAGCTTCGCGAATATCTGCCTTGCGTCATCGCAGAGGTGAAAGTTTCTGCGCAGTATTCAACTGCCTCAAGTAGTGCTTTCTCTGCGTTATTTAATTACATTTCAAAGGGCAATAAGTCATCAGAAGCAATCGCGATGACGGCTCCAGTAATCACTGCTCAAAAAGCAGATAGTGTCGAATCTGGTGAATGGCATGTCTCGTTTGTGATGCCAGCTGGTAGGAATATTGGCCAAATGCCAAATCCCAATAACTCTCAAATAGAATTACGCGAATTAGCTACCGAAATCTGCGTTGCCAAATCATTTCGCGGAAAAGCAACTGATGAACTTTCACGAAAGATAACTAACGAGCTTCGCTCAAGTGCAGCTAAAGAAAACATTGCACTCTCTACTGAAACACGAATCTGTCGCTTTGATCCGCCTTTTAAACCTAGCTTCTTTCAATACAACGAGATCGTGATTCCGGCGAATCTATAGAAGTTACTTGCCAGCAAGACGCGCTTCGCGGCGCAAGCGCTGCTCGGCAGGATCTGGCACTGGCACAGATGAGATCAGACGCTTGGTGTAATCCTCGCGCGGGTTCTTGAGAATCTGATCACGTGAGCCAACTTCGATAAGGCGTCCGTTCTGCATTACTGCAATTCGGTGCGAAAGAATATCTACGACAGCAAGATCGTGGCTAATGAAGAGGCAGGCAAACTTTAATTTGTCCTGCAGCTCTTGTAATAGATCAAGGAATCTGGCCTGTACCGAAACATCAAGAGCCGAAGTTGGTTCATCAGCAATCAATAGATCTGGCGTTAGAGCCAAAGCACGTGCGATACCTACGCGTTGGCGCTGTCCGCCAGAGAGTTCATGCGGGTAACGATTTCGATAAGACCGTGGAAGTTCAACACTATCGAGTAGATCTTCGACGCGTTTATCTAGTTCGGCACCTTTTGCATCGCCAGAAAGAAAGAGTGGCTCGCCAATGCTTTCGCCAATTGGCAGGCGTGGGTTTAACGAGCTGACCGGATCCTGGAAAACGATTCCGGTATGTCTGCGAATTTCGCGTAACTCTTGTGGTGTTGGTTTAGTCATATCACGACCAACAATTTCGATTTTTCCTTCAACTGTTGGCAATAAGCCAATCGCAGCACGACCAACAGTTGTCTTACCTGATCCTGATTCACCCACCAAACCAACAATTTCGCCTGGGAAAATCTCTAGGCTGAAATCTGTAACTGCGCGAAAAGCCGGAATGCGACCACTCTTCGGATATTCAATCGAGACATTTTCAAGTTTCAATACTGCTGGTTTTCCAACTAACTCAGGAGATAACTCTCTGACTGCAACCGAACCAAGTTTTGGAACGGCTGCTAGAAGTTCTTTTGTGTATGGATGTTTTGGGCGATTAAAGATCTGATCTGCAGTTCCGTATTCAACGGTGTTACCATCCTTCATAACTAAAATATCGTCAGATAAATCTGCTACAACTCCCATATCGTGAGTAATGAGCAAGATCGCTGAGTTAAGTTTGTCGCGAAGATTACGAATTAAATCAAGAATCTCAGCTTGCACTGTTACATCAAGTGCGGTTGTAGGTTCGTCAGCAACAAGTAGCCCTGGATCACAAGCAAGTGATTGAGCAATCATTGCGCGCTGACGCTGTCCACCTGAAAGTTGGTGCGGATATTTATTAAATGATGCTTCGGGGGTTGGAATTTCAACCATGGTAAGTAATTCAATAGCGCGAGTTTTTGCTTCGTTTGGGCCCATATCAAAGTGGGTACGTAGAGTTTCAACAATTTGGAAACCGATTGTGTAAACCGGGTTAAGCGCCGTCATTGGCTCTTGGAAAATATAGGCAACCTCGCGACCACGGAACTTGCGTAGTTGAGATTTCTTAGCCCCGATCATTTCCTGGCCTCTAACTATTACGCTGCCGGAAACGCGAGCATTAGTTGCTAGCAGATCCATCAAACCCATAGCTGTCGTAGATTTACCAGAGCCTGATTCACCCACAATGGCAAGGACTTTTCCGGCCTCAACCTGGAAATTCATATCGATGGCAGCCGGGTACCAGACTCCTTCAACCCAAAAATCTACGTTGTAGTTAGCTACCTGAAGAACTATTTTCGACTCTTCGGCGCTGTGATTTTTCTGCGTCATTGTCTTTCTCCTGCGATAATAGGCACATGTCTGAAACCTTCCGCCCCAAAAGTAATTACGTCTGGGCTGGTACATCTTTTCTGCTGCTGATTCTTTTCGCCGCCAACAGTCTCTTTATTCTCAAAAATCCAAGTCAGCGGATTGTTGAATTGTTGATGTGCATTGTGTTGAGCGGTGTCGCCTATTTGATCTGGATTAAACCCAAACTGATTCTTGGTGATAACGAAATACTTGTTGTTAACCCTTGGGGAAGTGAAACGATTGCTTACGGCGATGTTGTTGAACTCGAAACGAAGTGGGCTTTGAAAATCATTCACACTGGAGGCAAGACTCGAGTCTGGGTTGCTCCCGCAAGCGGCAAGCGAAGATGGATAGCCGACACGAAGTTTGGCTTTTACGGAACTAACATGCCCCTTTCCAAATCCAATAGCGCTGAATCTGGAACCATGAGCGAAAGTCTCGACAGCCTTAGCGGGCAAGCTGCTTACATGATTAGAGAGCGAATTAAGCGACTTCATTAGTCGCGCTTTCCATTTAGCTCTTTTGCATTTCTGCGATCTTTAAATGAGATATGTCTGCGTTGTCGTGGATCAAACGCGTCACGAAGTCCATCTCCAATAAAGTTAACAAAGAGCGCAATTGAAACAATTAGAGTTCCTGGCCACCAGAATAACCAAGGGCTAATGCTGAAAGAGTCTTGGTATTGGCTGATCAGCAAACCAAGTGAAACATCAGGCGGCTTTACACCGAAGCCAAGGTAGCTAAGGGCGGATTCGGCCAAAATCGCACCAGATGCAAGCAGAGTTCCTGAAACAATAATGATGCCCATTGCATTGGGAAGAATGTGCTTAAAGATAATTCTTCGATCAGAGGCACCTGCAACTCGAGCGGCATCGACAAACTCTCGTTCACGAAGTGTCAGGAATTCAGTGCGGACAAAGCGCGCTAAGCCCATCCAGGCAAAGAAACCTAAGAGTAAGGCGAGCGGAATCACCCCGAAGTTACCGAATCTAAATCCGATTACAGATCCGATAATAATTGTTGGTGTCACCAAGAACATGTCAGTAATTCTCATAAGTACTGCATCAACAAGGCCACCATAGAATCCGGCGATTGCCCCAATGGTGGTTCCAAGTACGATTCCCAAGAATCCTACGATCAACATAACCAGAATTGATTGTTGGGCTCCGCGCACAACTAAAGCAAAGTAATCAGTACCAATGATGTCGGTGCCAAAAGGATGCTCACCAATCTTTATTCCATCACCATCGAAAAATGAAGGCACAATGTCAAGAGTAGGACAGCCAGTCACTCCACCATTACATGATGCGGCGATTGCACCTTCAGGATCGATATCGGTAATTTTATATTTCCACCAACCTGGCACGGTCGTTGGGTTTTGGCTATTTCCGATTTGCAGACCAGTGGCTGTAAATACAAAGATAAAGATAAAAATCAGCCCAAAGAGAGATCCCATTGCAGCTTTGTGCTTAACAAATCTCTTTACAATAATCTGCTTCTGAGTAAGACCAACCGTATCCCGACCGGCAATCTCATTCTCGTTCTTTTCAGGATTTGAACCTGTCACTTGATTTTCTTTACTCATCTCACTCACTTCCTAATTCTGATTCTAGGATCGACTACACCGTAAAGAAGATCGGCGACGAAGTTAGCCATCACGGTTAAAAATGCAGAAATAATAAATACACCCATAAAGAGATTGAGATCGTAGTTTCTAATGGCGTTGTTAAATACCTGGCCCATGCCTCTCCAAGCAAAAACTCCTTCGGTAATAATTGCGCCACCAAATAAACCAGCGAAATCATTTACCAAGATTGTTGTTAGAGGAAGCATCGCGTTACGCATACCGTGACGAACAATTACGGTTCGCTCGGTTAGACCTTTAGCACGAGCGGTTCTGATGTAATCCATGTTTAATACCTCGAGCAAACTGCCTCGAGCAAAGCGCACATAGCCCGCAAATGAGATCAGGGTAAGTGCGATAGTTGGTAGAACTAGGTGCACTGCGGTATCTAGCCCCGCGATCCAGTAGTTATCAAGTTGCTCAGGTGTTAGCAGATCATTTGCCTGACCTAGGGTCGGAATTGGGCGCCCACCAACGGCATCAGAATTCATGTATTGGCCAAATTCCCGCAGGAATCTATCAACAATAATTGGGAAGGTTGAGAGCAGAGCTGTAAATAATCCGATTCGAATATAGGTGCGGCGATCGATTGGGCTGACTATAAATCCAATTCCGCATCCTGCAGCAATAGTGATTGCAAAGATAGCGATCACATTTAGAAATGATGCACTAGCCGACATTAACCCTTGCAGTGGATAGTAGAGACCGGCCATCGCAATCGCTGTTCCAAAACCCGCATATACGCCTTTTCGATTTTCCAGTCCGGAGATAAGTTGAATCACAAGTACGGCGTTACATAGCGCGAGGAATGTGACTCCAAAAATGCCAAGTGAGGGCTCTATGAACCATCGGCTTGCGCTGAGATAGGTAAGCACAATGCCTGCAAAAATCGCAGCTCCTGCAAACACTGAGAAAAATCCGGACTTCTTTCCGCCCACAAAACCTGCGATAACAAAACCGAAAAGTAAAGCGGTAATCACAATTCCAGCGGGAGGAATCACCGGATCTACCAAGAAGTCATTGAATTGGATTGCCATGAACTCCTTTAGGAGAACAGCTACCCAGAAAATAGGAAGTGAGAATAGAAGGAAAGAAATGAAAGTCATTACATAGTCAAAGCGACTGTATTGTCTAATCGCGGTAATCATGCCAACTGAGACGCCGAGAATAATAGCTAGGAAAGTTGCGGTGATTACTAATCTAATCGTTACTGGAATAGCTTGGGCGATGATCTCGCTGACCGGGATATCTGAGCGAGAGAGACCTAAATTGAAGTCTCCCCATAAGCCGCCGAGAATTCCACGGAGCCAAGAGAAATAGCGAATGGGAGGAGGAACATCTAATTGCAGATCTCTAATCATCTTGGCAATTAGGTAATCTTTAGTGAACTCTGTGCTTTCGCCAAAGACGGATAG